>JANOKR010000117.1:0-2931 GCA_031419315.1 Betaproteobacteria bacterium | reverse complement strand
CGCGCGCTGGCCACCTTGCAGGCGACCGTGCTGCGTGCCGATGAAGGCAACGAAAGCGACGACGGCGTCGGTGGGGTTGTGGCGCTGGCCAACTGGCACCCGGCAATCGATGCGCAACGGGTCGCCGGCCGCCTGCCCCTGGTGCAGGATTGCCACGGCGCGCCGGGCATCGTCTGCCGCCTGGCAGGCGCCCCGCGCAGCGCCGAATGGGACGCCTTGCTGCTGGCGGCCGGCGAACTAGGCTGGCGTGCCGGCCCGCTGGTCAAGGGCGCGTCGCTGTGTCACGGCACGGCCGGTACCGCGATGGCCTGCCTGGCCTTGTGTCGCCGTACAGGTGATACGTTGTGGCTGCAGCGTGCCCGCGCGCTGGGCATGCACTGCATCGAGCAGGTCGAAACGGCGCGCACCAAGTACGGCCGCGGCCGGCAGAGCCTGTGGACCGGTGATCTCGGCGTCGCCTGCACCCTTTGGAGTTGTGTCACTGGCGAGTACGCCTATCCAACGCTGGATGTCTACTAAGCCAGCATCGACCAACCCCGTTCGATTGGCCTCTGCCGGCGAACTGCCGAACTGGCTTCTTGTGCCGCGATCATCGAGCCGCGGAGCCGGCGCAAGTCGGGCGAGCTTCATCGCCCGCTCAGCGTGCCCATGGCGAGGTACCCGGTGCCCAGGTGATAACGATCGACGATGCGCAGGTCCGGGCACCAGGCCTTGAGCGGCGCCCAGGGTTCGCGCAGTCCATGCCAGGTGGTGAGGTAGCGCCGTGCACCCCACAGCATCCAGGCGTTGACCGGGGTGCCCCACCAGGGCAGGAGACACAGGCCGGCGACGGCGACACGCGCGCCGGGGCGTGCCTGCGTGAAGAGATTGGCCAGCGCCTGCGGGTTCTGCAGGACGTCATGCGTGTAGCACAAGGCGAGCGCGTCAGCCCGCTGCGGCGAAACGAAGCTCTCCACCGGATCGCACCGCAGCTGCACGTTGGGTGCACCGCCCGCGGCCGCGAACGCCAGCGCAGCCATTTCAGGCGATTGCTCGATGCCGACGACATGGCCGCGTGGCCCGACCCGTGACGCCAGCGCGCCCAGCATCGCGCCCGCCCCGCAGGCGACGTCGAATACCGTCTCGCCGGAACGCGGTGCCAGCAGGTCGATGACGTTTTGCCGCACCTGGCGTATGCGGGTCGTGGTGCCTTCGTATCGCACGGCGAGTTGCGCATAGCGGGCCAGCGCCGCGTCGCGATCGGGATGCGGCCGCAGGTTGTCGAGCAGGGTCGATCGTGGCGCGTACCACGGCCGGCGGCCGCTGCTCATCGGACCCCCGCCAGGGCACTGCGATCGGGACTGCATTTCGTCTTGCGCCGGGCTCGGCTGCGTTGGCGCTCGATGCCGGCCATCGACCGGGCCCGTGCCATCGTCGCCATCGATACTGGCGATGATCCGGATGCAGGGACCGGGCGCCGGAGCAACGAGGCGCCGGTGAGGGCGTTGCGCCGGGAACGTGGTTCAGACCGTTGCATCACGCCTCCTCCAGAATGCCGGGCCGGATGCCGGTCGCTCGCGGGTGCGCCGCATCAGCAGGTAAGCGGCGGGAATGACAAACATCGACAGCAGTGGCGCGGTGATCATACCGCCGACCATCGGCGCGGCGATGCGCTGCATCACCTCGGAACCGGTGCCGGTGCCCCACATGATCGGCAACAGGCCGGCCAGGATCACGGCTACCGTCATCGCCTTCGGCCGCACGCGCAGCACCGCGCCTTCGCGGATCGCGTCGAGCAGGTCGGCGTTGCTGGTCTTGCCCTGCGCGATCCGCGCGTCCCAAGCCTGCCGCAGGTAGAGCAGCATGATCACGCCGAACTCGGCCGAGACGCCGGCCAGTGCGATGAAACCCACCGCGCCCGCGACCGACAGGTTGTAGCTCAGCAGCCAGAGCAGCCAGATGCCACCGACCAGCGCAAACGGCAGCGTCGCCATGATCAGCAGCGCCTCGTCAAAACGCTTGAAAGTCAGGTACAGCAGCACGAAGATGATGAGCAGCGTGAACGGCACCACCACCTTGAGCTTGGCTGTCGCGCGCTCCAGAAACTCGAACTGGCCGGACCAGGAAATTGAGTAGCCCGCCGGCAGCGCCACCTGCTCGGCGACGACGCGCTGCATATCCTGCACCGCGCCGCGCAGGTCGCGGCCGCGGATGTCGACATAGACCCAGCCCGACAGGCGCGCGTTTTCGCTGCGCAGCATCGGCGGGCCGTCGGTGATGCGAATCTCGGCCAGGTCGCCGAGCACCAGCCGCGCGCCGCGTTCGCTGACGATGGGCAGCTTGCGCAGCTTGTCCAGCGAGTCGCGCATCTCGCGCGGATAACGGATGTTGATCGGGAAGCGCTGCAGACCCTCGACCACTTCACCACCCGGACCGCCGATATTGTCGCCGCCGACTGCCGAGCTGATGACCGACTGCACGTCGGCGATATTCATGCCGAAGCGCGCCGCCGCGTCGCGATTGATCGTCACGTCGACATAACGACCGCCGGTCAGCCGCTCGGCGAGTGCGCTGCTCACGCCGGGCACGTCTTTCAGCACCCGCTCGATCTCGCCGGTCACGCGGTCGATTTGGCCCAAGTCGGCACCGGCCACCTTCACACCCACCGGGCTCTTGATGCCGGTCGCGAGCATGTCGATGCGGTTGCGGATTGGCGGCACCCAGATATTGGCCAGGCCTGGCACCTTGACGATGCGGTCGAGTTCGTCGACCAGCATGTCCTGCGTCAAACCGGGCCGCCATTGGCTTTTCGGCTTGAACTGGATCGTCGTCTCGAACATCTCCAGCGGCGCCGGGTCGGTGGCCGTCTCGGCGCGGCCGGCCTTGCCGTACACGCTGAGCACTTCGGGCACGGTCTTGATGAGCCGGTCCGTCTGCTGCAGCAGCTCGGCC
>JANOKR010000116.1:0-13153 GCA_031419315.1 Betaproteobacteria bacterium | reverse complement strand
GTGCAGTTCAGGCTCTTGGCCAGGATCCGCGAGACCGTCGTCTTGCCGATGCCGCGGGTGCCGGTGAAGAGGTAAGCGTGGTGCAGGCGGCGCTGCTGCAAGGCGTTGCTCAGCGCGCGCACGACATGCTCCTGCCCGGCCATCTGCGCAAAGCTGCGCGGACGGTATTTGCGGGCGAGGACGACATAACTCATGGCGCCGATTCTACGTACCCGGCTGCGCCCAAGCCGCTGCGCCGCGCGCCGATAATCGGGGGCCATGAACGAACCCTCGAGCCCTCCGACCACGGGCACCGCCGACGGCGCCCTCACCTACGACCAGGCCGGTGTCAAGTACGACCTGATCGACCCGCTGAAGGTCGCCGCGCAGCGTGCCGCGGCCGCCACCGCGGTGCATCTCGTCGGCCACGGTTTCAGCGAGATTTCGGCCTCGCGCGGCGAGTCGGCGTATGTCGTCGATGTCGGGCCATTTTTGCTGGCCAGCATCGTCGAATGTCTGGGCAGCAAAGCGCTGGTCGCTGATGAGATGCAGCGCCTGACCGGGCGCAGCTATTACGGCGCCATCGCGCAGGACACGATCGCGATGGCGGTCAACGACCTCATCACCGTCGGCGCCACGCCGCTCGTCGTGCAGGCCTATTGGGCCGCCGGTGGCAGCGACTGGTTTGCCGATGCGCAGCGCTCGCAAGCGCTCGTCGCCGGCTGGAAAGACGCCTGCTATAGCTGCGGCGTGGCCTGGGGCGGCGGCGAAACCCCGGCGCTGGCGGGCATCGTCGAAGCCGGGCGCATCGACCTGGCTGCCAGCTGCACCGGCATCGTCAACCCGAAGTCGCGCTTGACCGTCGGCACGGGCTTGCGCGATGGCGACAAAATCGTATTGCTGGCGTCAAGCGGCATCCACGCCAACGGCTTGAGCCTGGCGCGCAAGCTCGTCGAACGTCTTCCGGATGGCTTTCTGACGCCCGTCGAGCCGGGCAGCAGCTTGACCTTTGGTGAGGCGCTGCTGGCACCGACGGTGTTGTATTCGCCGTTCACCGAAGCCTTGTTCAAGCAGACCGGCGTGGTGCCGCACTACGCCGCCAATATCACCGGCCATGGCTGGCGCAAATTGATGCGCCTGCCGGCGGCTTGGACGTATCGCTTCGATGCCGTGCCGCCGGTGCCCGCGGTGCTGGCCTTCATGCAAAAACACGCCCAGCTCGATGACCGCGAGGCTTATGGCACGCTGAATATGGGTGCCGGTTTTGCGTTGTATGTCGATGCCGCTGACGCGCAGCAATGTGTGGATGTGGCGCACGGGCTGGGGCTGCAAGCCTGGGTCGCCGGCCGCGTCGAAGCCGGGCCGCGGCGGGTGGTCATCGAGTCCTTGAATGTGGTTTTTGAAGGCGACGAGCTGCAACTGAGATAATCCCGCTCGACGGGCCTCCCCGCATGGGAAAGTGGCCAACCGGGTCAGGACGGGAACGGAGCAGCCCTAACCATAGACTCAGTGCCGGGGGTAAGGCTCGTCACCCGAATGCCTCATGCATCTGCTGCGCGGTCCGATAGGGGCCCCTGCGATGCTCGCCGCAATACCGGGCGCTTGCGCGGTGCGGTCAATCAGCTCGCGTGGCGAAACGCCATCACGGCCTGGTTGCGCAGCGTGCGTAGCAGGTTGAGTTCTTTTTCGTCGAGCTCGATCCCGCCCGGCTCGGCTTTGTCGGCGTAGATCAGGCCGAAGGTCGCGCCTTTGAGTGCCAGCGGCAGCAGCAGGAACGCTGGCGCCTGCACTTTGTCCCGGTGCCATGGCGGCAGCCGCGCGGCGATGGCGGCGACGGTCGCGTCGCTGATCAGGGTGTCGGCGCCTTTGCTGCAGACGGCACTGAACAGATCGGGTTTGGCGCCTGCTGCGAACTTCAGCGCGATGCGGAATTCCTTGGCCAGTTCGCCGGCGCGGTCGCCGAGGCCGAAGCGGCCGGTGAGCGTTTCGGTCTTGGGGTCGCGTAGGCAGAAGATCACGCGCCGGAACTGCAGCGCGCGGATCATGGTCTCGAGCACCATGCGCAGCACTTCGTTGAGCTTGACCTGCTCGTCGACCATCGAGTTGGTGATGTCTTGAATGCCCGCCGAGAGCATCTGCGCCACCTCGTCGCGCGGCTTCTGTGTTGCCGCTGGCGTTGGCCCGCCTTCGGCACCGGTCGCCGACCGCGTTGCCATCAGCTCGGTGCCGGCCAGTGTGTGGGCTTCTGGCGCCGCCACCAGCGGGGCTACCAACGGCGCCAGCAGTCGCCGCGCCGGCGACGCGGCGGCGACCTCGATCTGCATCGCCGCGGCCATCTGGACCAGTTTTTCGCGCGCCTTGGCGGCCGATGCACGCAACGATGCCGGCGAGACACCCAGGGCCTTGGCATGCCGGTCGGCGATCTGGCCGATGCGCGCATCGGCCTGTGCCGGCTCGCAGCGCAGCAGCGCCTGTGCAACTTCATTCGCCACCAACCCAGTCCAGCGCAGGCGGTCGGCGCCGCGCGCGAGTTCGCGAGCCGGCGGCTCGCCGCTGGGTTTGTGCATACCGTTGAGCAGCCCCTCGGGCAGGCCCCAGTGTTTGGCCACGCCGATGCCGAGTTCCTCAAAAGTGATGCCGAGCACGCGCGCCGAGACCACCGCTTCGTCGGATGGCTTCACCAGGTTTGAGCCGCGCGCTGCAGCCGGCTTGCAGATCGCACGGATCTGCTGGGCTTCTTCCTGGAAGTAGAACTCGGTGAGCAGCCGGCCAAGGTTCTGGAACATCGCGCTGATGAAGGCCGCTTCGGCTTCCAGCGGTGACGCCGACAACTCAGCCGCCAGGTGCCCGGCCATCAACGAGCCGAGAAATTCTTCCTTGAGCAACTGGGCGTGACCCTTGTCCTGCATGGCATCGAGCAGGACCACCGACAAGGCCATATTGCGGATGCCGGCAAAGCCGACCAGCGCCACGGCACGCGATACCGTGCTCACGCCGCCGCCACCGACCTGGGCGAACTGGACGCTGTTGACCATGCGCAGCAGCTTGTTGGTCAGCGCCACATCCTTCAGGATTTCCTGCGCCAGGCGGTCCGAGTTGTCGACTTCGGAACTCGCCACACGCTGGATATTCGAGACTGCGTTCGACAGCGCCGGGAAGTCGGTCTTGCGCTTCATGCGGCGCAGCAAAAACTCCAGCGTGCCGCTGCCGCCCGAGGCGCCGGTTTCGGCGGCGACCAGCGCCGGCTTGCCCCAGTCGACGAGCGCGCGCTGCATCGCGGCGGCGTCCGGATACCGGTCCTCGGCCTTGCGCGCCAGCGCCCGCGTGACGATCGCCCGCAGGCCATCGTCGACGTCGGCAGATGCCGGCAGCCCGAAGTCTTCGTCCTGCACCCGCTGCACCGCCAGATAAGGGTCGCGTTCGCGCAGCAAGGCCGCGCCGCTAAGCATCTCGGCGAAGACCATGCCGGCGGAAAAGACATCCATCACGGCACTAGGCGGCTCGGCGCGGGCGGCCTCGGGCGACATGTAGCCAGGCGTGCCGACGATGCGTGCATCGTGGGCCGCGTTGCCGGGCCCGGCCATACGCGCGGCGATGCCGAAGTCCATCACCCGGGCGCGGCCGTCCTTGCCAAGCAGGATGTTCGACGGCTTCAGGTCGCGGTGCACGATGCCCTGCGCCTGCGCCGCAGCCAGCGCATCGAGCACACCCAGCATCAGCGGCACCGCCTCGTGCACCGGCAATGCGCCGCCGCTGCGCAGCGCCTGCGACAGCGTCGGCCCGTCGACAAATTCAAACACCAGATACGGCTGGCCCTGGCTCACATCGGCCTCGAAGACCGGCACGATATGCGGATGCGCAAGTCGGCTCATCGCGCGCGCTTCGTGCAGCCACTGGTCCACCGCCAACGGGTCGGCACCGGGGTTGAGCAACTTCACTGCGACCTCGCGGTCGAGGCGCTCGTCCAAAGCCAGCCAGACCGTCGCCTGTGCGCCTTTGCCGAGCACCCGCTTGAGCTCGAAGCGGTCAATGCGCTGCCCGGCTGCAGCGGCAGGCCGGGTCGCGGATGCAGCTGATTCGGCCAGCGCGGCATGCATGGTCAAGCGTCCTCGGTCGGGGTCTGTGTCGGCAGCGTCGGCGGTTCTTCGACACGCGCTGTGGCACCGGGCTGCATCGCGGACTGCAAGTCCTTCAGCGTGATGTTCAGCACCCGTGCATATCGTTTGGCCAGCGCGTCGAGCGCGCGCGCGCCATCGGGCTGCGCGCGGGTCACCGCGTCGACAGCCTCGTTGGCACAGCTGGCCACCACGCGCAGCATGTCGTCGTCGGTATCGGGGTCGCGCACGGCGGTGCTCAGCGGCAGGCGCCGGATCATGTGCAGCACGCTGTCGTCCAGGCCCCAATGCCGGGCGACCGCGGCGCCGAGCGCTTCGGTGTCAACACCGAGCACCGCGTAGGCGGCGGCTACTTCGCTCATGCCCGGCTCGTCGTGGCCGCTGCTGTCGGCCGCGGCCTCGGCTTGCATCAGGCGGCGGATCTGGTGCGCCTCGTCGGCGAAGTGGTACTGCAGCACCAGCCGGCCGAGGTTCTGCATCAGCGTGACAAGGTAGACCACCTCGGGGTCGTAGCCCGCGGGCCGCAGCGCCTGCGCGACCTGGCTGGCGCGTTTGACACGCCCGACCAGGCGGGCGAGTTCCTGTGCCGGCCCTTCGGCCAGCGGCCCCGGCCAGCTGCGCAGCGCCAGCGCGGCGCGGCGCACGCCGTCCAGGCCGATCATCGCGATCGCCCGGCGCACGGTCAGCACCGGCCCGCTGCCGGTGACCTGGGCGCCGCGCACTTGCGCGGTGTTGACGATGCGCAAGACCTCAAGCGCCAGCGCCGGGTCCTGGACCACCACTTCGGCCAGCTCGGCCGTGTGCTGGCGGTCCATCAGCGCGAGCCGGGCGGCACGCTCGGCGGCGCCGGGCGCGGCAGGCAACACGCCGATGCTGTGCAGGCGGTCAGCGAGCAGCGCCAGCGCGCCGAGGTCGCTGTCGGCGTCGGCACGCAACCAGCCTTCGAGCGCGCCGGCCAGCGTGCGTGCGCTTCGGTATCGCTGGCGCGCCTGGCGCTCGGTGGCGCGGTTGCTGATCGCACGCAGCGCATCCGGTATCGGGCGCGGCACGCTCCACGGCAGGCGCACGATTTCGCGGCCGGCGGGCGGCATGCGTTCAACAACCCGGCCGATGTCGGCCTCTTCAGCCGCCGGGCGGCCGGCGAGCGCGCCGTGCATCACCAGCCCGAGAGTCAGCACATCGCGCCGCGCGGCCTGGCGTTGTGCGCTCAAACGGTCGGCTTCTGACAAGACCGCGGATTGTGTCTTGGTGCTGGCGATTGGGGTGGGCAGCACGGCGTCGAGCGCAACCTCCAGGCCCATCATCCGCAGCGCGCCGCTGTCGGCGCAGAGCAGCAGGTAGGGCTGCAAGTCGCCGTGCGCGGCGCCGGCCTCGTGGGCGTAGGCCAGGCCCTGCGCGGCGCGCAGCATGATTTCGGCAACATCGCGCGCGCTCAGCACGCCCTGCGCAGCGCGTGCACTCAGCGTCAGCATGTCGCGCGGGTCGTAGACGATGAACGGCCAGCGCTCGTGGACGCCGATCTCGACCGCCTGCGCCAGGTTCGGATGGTTCAGCCGGGCCGCCGCGCCGGCGCGCTGCTGCCAATGCGCCAGCGTTGCGGCATCGGCCGGCTGGATGCGCGGCAAGACGAGTGCCACCTCGGCGCCGCTCTGCGGATCGGTAGCGCGCCAGGCCATCGTGCGCTGGCTGCGCCCGAGCAGCTGGTGCAGCTCGAAGCGGCCAAACTTGCGGCCCACCGGCGTGCGCGTGGCTTCACTGTGGGCAGCGGATTCGGTATGCGGCATGGGGGCGCGAAAGGCGGCAGCGGACGTGGGGGCAGGCTGTCGATTGGAGCAAGCGCCGGGGCTGCCGATTCCGGCGAAGTGCGGGCCTATCGTGCGTCTGTTCGGTGCGTCTGTTCGGTGCGTCTGTTCGGCGCGTCTGTTCGGCGCGTCTGTTCAGCTCGCCTGGTTGGCGCCAACAAGGCAGCGCCCTGTAGCCGGCAGCCGACGTCAGTTGGGTGCCTCCACCACCAACACCCCGGCCGCGGTGATGAAGCCGGCAGCCACCCGGTCGGCGGGCTGCAGCCGCCGCACCGCCGTCACATAGGCGGCAATCTGCGCCAGATTGGCCGCCGTCTGCTGCGGCGCGCTGGCGCCCAGCTTGTAATCGAGCACCCACCATTGCCGGCCGGCGGCGCTGTCCAGGGCGACCAGCCGGTCGATGCGGCCGGGCTCGTCGTCGACGACCACCGCAACTTCATTGCCGGCCCAGGCGAATGCCGCGGGGTCGAAAAACCGCGCGCAGTCCGGGCTCGCCAAGACCCGCTGCGCGGTCGCGACCAGCGCCCCAATTTGTGCGCTGCCGACACCCGCAGCCTGGGCTGCCGCCGCTGCTGCGGCCTGCCACAACGCGGCGTCGAAAGACACACCGGGCCGGCTTGCCCATTCGAGCAGCCGGTGCGCGGCACGGCCCCAGCGCGCTGCCTTGTCGTCGATCGCTGCGGCCGCGTCTGGCAACGCCGCGGGCACCGGCGGTGGCGACCGGCGCTGCGGCAGCATCACCACGTCGATCGGCGACCGCGACTGCGCTGCTGGCGCCACGACAGCGGGCAGCCACGCCTGCGCCAACGGCTGCACACGCTGCCACCAGGTCGCCGCCGCGCCGCGCTGGCCGGCTTCGGTGGCGCTGAAAACCAGCAACCGTTCGGCACGCGTCATGGCGACGTACAGGCCATTCAACTCTTCGCGTTGCTGGGCTGCGCGCTCGGCGGCCTGCAGCGCTTGCAGCGACGGTGGCGGCGCTCCTTCGCTGGCGACAAAAGCAACCCGCGCTGGCGCATCGCGCTCGACCGGCCAGTCGACCAACACCGCCCCCGATTCGGGGTTCTGCCGGTGCGGGTCGGCATCGACGATAAAAACACAGTCGGCCTGCAAACCCTTGGCGCCGTGCACGGTGAGCAGCGACACCGCATCGGCGGCGGCCACGGCGCGGACTTCGATCCGCCGCGAACGCAGCGCGCGCACAAAACCGTATGGCGTGGCGTAACGGCCGCCGTCGAGGTCCAGTGCGGCGGCGAGCAAGGCATCGATGACCTGCAAGGCCGTCGTGCGGCGTGCTGCCGGCACCACGGCCGCGACCCTTGCGACGACATCGGCTTCGTCGACGATGCGGTCGAGCAGATCGTGCGGCGGCAGCCAGGGCATCACCGCCGCCCAGCCGAGCAACAGGCGGCGGGCGCGAGCCAGCGCGGTTGCGCTTGGGGATGCGCTTGGGGATGCGCTTGCGGATGCGGATGCCGATGCGGGTGCCGACGCAGGTGCCGCGGCCCAGTCGTCTTTGTCGTCCATCAGCGCGGCCGACCAACTGCAACCCCGGGCACGCGCGGCCTGCGACAGCATCAGCAGATCGTCGTCGCTGGCGCCAAAAATCGGACTGCGCAGCGCGCGCGCCAACGACAGGTCGTGGCCCGGCGAGGCGAGCACGTCGAGGACCGCCAGCAGGTCCTGCGCCTCGGGCTCGTCGCCAACGCGGATCGGCTCAGGCATCACATGTGGCACGCCGCTGGCCGACAGTGCCTGCGACACCGCGCGCAAGGCGACCCGTTTGCGCGAGAGCACCATGATGCTGCCCTGCGGCTGGCCGGCGGCAATCAGCTGCACGATGGCTGCGGCGACTTGCGCTGCTTCCTGGGCGCGACGTTGTGTTTCCGGCTCGTGTCGCGGCTCGGTGAGGGTGTCGCGCCAAAAGGGCGCCGGGTTGTGCTCGGCGTTGGCGCGCGGTGCTGCCGGCACCGGCGCAAGCTGACGCAGCGCAGCGCCGCCAACCGGCTCGGTATCGGCGCCGACGCCGGTCGAGTGCGCGCGAAAACCGGGCCACTCGCCACTCGCTGCGGCCGGCACAAAAACCGCGTTCAATGCGGCCACGATGCCGGGTGCGCAGCGCCGGGTGTGGTCACATTCGAGCACCGACCCGCCCAGGCCTTCGACGACAAACTCGCGCGCGGCATCAAAGACCCGCGGCTCGGCGCGGCGAAAGCGGTAGATGCTCTGCTTGGGGTCGCCGACGATGAAGACCGACGGCGGCCGCTGCCCACTGGCGCCGCCCCCGGCACCAGCGTAGGCCGACAGCCAGCCATGCAGCGCGTGCCACTGCAGCGGGCTGGTGTCCTGGAACTCGTCGATCAGGACATGGCGCAACGTCGCGTCCAGCCGCTGCTGCACCCAGCCGGCACGAACCGGGTCACCAAGCAGCGCCAGCGCAGCGGTTTCGAGGTCGCCCATATCGGCCAGGCCACGCTGGTTTTTCAGGGCCGCATATTCGCCGAGCAGCAGCCGTGAAAGCAGACACATGTCGGCATGGTCGATGCTGGCCTGCTGCTGCTCGAACATGGTCTCGATTTCGAGCAGCGCAGCCGCGGCAGCGGCATGTTCGGGCAGGTCGCCCATGCGGGTGCGCAGGCCGCGTTTCTGCGTCATCAGCGCGTCGCAGGCAGCCGCCAGCGCAAGCGCGGCATCGGGTTCACGCAGCGCAGCGCGCAGCCCGGCGGCCGCGTCGCGCGGGGTCTTGTTGGCCATCTTGCCCAGGCGCGCTGCGAGCGCGCTGAGCTCACTCAAAAACGGTTCACGCAGCACCAGTTCTGCCGGGCTTTGCAGGCCGGCGAGCTGCGGCCAGATCTGCACCGCAGGCGGCACGGCGTCGCTCAGCGTGCCGGCGGCATCGGCACGCGAGACGTCGACATTCAGCCGCCAGGCGCGCTCGAGCCAGCCGGTGACACGCGCGCGGCGGTGGCGGCCGATCAGCGCGATGTAGGTGGCGCGCAGACTGTCGTCGGCCTGCACCGCGGCGTGAAAGCGGGCAAAAAGATCGTCGCGCAGATCGGACGTGTCCTCGATCAGTGTGGGCTGTGGCGGCAGGCCAAGATCACGCAGCAACTCGAGCGGCGCCGCGCCGAGCAACTGCACAAACCAGGCGTGGAAGCTGCGGATCGCAACACCGCGGCCAGCATCGAGCAGGCGCGCATGCAGGCCCGCCAACGCGGGCACCAGGGCGGCGGCTTCGCTGCTGGGCACGCCGCGATCAACCAGCGCCTTCGTGAGCCGCTGCCGCTGTGCCCCATCGAGCGTGCCGACACATGAAAATTCGAGCAGCCATTCGCTCAGGCGCGCGCGCATTTCACCGGCGGCCTTGCGCGTGAAGGTCAGCGCAAGAATCTCCTGCGGCTGCGCACCATCGAGCAGCGCGCGCAGGATGCGCGAAACAAGCATCCAGGTCTTGCCAGACCCGGCACAGGCTTCGACGACGATGCTGCGGCGCGGGTCGCAGGCCGCGGCGTAGACCGCGGCTTCGTCGACGAGGCGGCCGTCCAGGTGGTAAGCGGGTTGATCGGCCAGGTGATCGGCCGGCTTGGTCATGGCGCCGAGGTCCAATGGTCGCGCCGGCACAGCCCGCGCGCTTCGCAGACGTCGCAGACCGGCGCTTCGCCCAAGGCCGCAAAGCCGGCGCCGGCGCGCAGCCGGCGCAGGTCTTCGGCGAGGCCGTCGAGCAGCGCGCGTGCCGATTCGGCAACTCGGGCGTGTTCGATGGCCTCGGGCGCCTTGGCACTGTCGAGCGCCAGGTAAGCGGCCTTGATGCTGTCGTCGTCGCCTGCGTCGGCGTCGTCGGCATTCACGAGCAGCGCATAAAAAGCCAGTTGCGTATCCTCGAAACGATTGCGCAGCGCGCTGCGGAACTTGGCCGGCGCGCTGGTTTTGTAGTCGATCAACTCGATGCCCAGCGGGCCTTCGTCGACACGGTCGATGACCCCCGAGAGCTTCGGCCCACCGAGCTCGGCGGCGTCTCTCTCGATGCGGCGTTCGCCGTCGACCCAGCGCAAACCGGCCGCGTCGCGCGCATGCAGCCAAGCCAGGTACGCCGGCACGAGTTGCTCGAAGCCGGCACGCAGTGGCAACAGTGCTGCAGGGTCGATGCCTGATTCGGTGGTCACCGCTTGCGCCGCCGCCAGCAACGCCACCGGATCATCGGTGGCCGCACCGCGCTGTTGATGAAAGCGGTGGAGCACCGCGTGCAACCAGTTGCCGTAGTCGCGTTTATCGACCTCGCGCTGCAGCTCGTCGGCCTCGCGCAGGCGCAGCACATAGCGGGCGAAAAATTTGTACGGGCAGGCACGCAGCGCTTCGATGCTGGTTGCGCTCAAGGCGTCGGGCAGGCCCGCAGGCGCGGCCGGCGCGGGCCGCAAGATCGGCGCCGGCGCTACCTGGCGCAGCGCCGCAATCGCGTCGGTGCTGCGCAGCGGCGGGCTGCCGACACGCTGGCGCGCCAGCGCGATGGCATCGAGCAGCGGGCTCGGCGCCACCGGCTCGTCGCCCTCTCGGCGCCGCACCGTGAACGTGACCTCGGCCAAGCGCAGTGCCTGCGCCAGCGCCAGGCGTTCGCGGCGCGCCCGGGCGTCGAAATCGGCCGACGGCAGGCCGAGCGTGACGGCCGCTGCGCGGTCGATCAGCCCCGGGTTGACGGCGGTCGTGCCGAGATGTCGCGCATCGGCGCCAGCGATGACCACCGCGCCGAAGGGGCGCAGCATGACCCGCGCCAGCGGCGTCAGGACGACTTCGGCGTTGGCCGCGGCCGGCGGCAGATAGGTCGACATTTCCAACGTGCGATCGATCCAGTCGGCAAAACCGGCCAGGTCGGTGACCTCGGCTTGCAGTGCGCTGGACCAGGCGGCGTCGGTGTCGGTGTCGGTGTCGGCGTCGACACGGCGGCTGTTGGCATCCGCGGCGCGCAAGCGCAAGGCATCGAGCAACTGCACGCCGGCCGCATCGGCGCGCAGCACGGCGCCGAGGCCGGTGCTGTCGAGCACCGCGACCAGGGCCTGCGCCCAAGTCGACAGCGCGCGCCTGGGTGGCCCCTGGGTCAAGGGCAACAACTCGCTGCGCGTTTGTTCGAGCAGCGCCAGCACGACGGCATCGTCACTGGCACGAGGCTCGCGGCCGCTGCGCCAGATCGCCTCGAGCGTTTGCAGGGCGGCGGCCTGCGGGTTGGCCGCCGGGTTGGCCTTGAGCCATTCCAGGCGGTCGTCGTAGCGCGCGCCAGGCTGCGCGGCGCGTAGCAGCGCCATGAGGCGTGCCGCGGCGCGTGTGGTCGACAGCGTCCAGCCGGTCTCGTCGCTGATGCCGATGCGACGCCGATCGAGCAGCGCGCGGACCCGGCGCGTGAGGCTGCGGTCGAGCGCGACCAGCGCCACCGGTGCGTGGCCAGCGTCGAGGGCGTTGATCACCGCCACTGCAGCGGCCTGCGCTTCGGCTTCGAGGCCATCGGCGGCGATCAGCAACGGCGCCGGCAGCAGCGCGGCGTCGGCGAAGGGGTCGTCTGCGGCGGTTCCGCTGACGGCTTCGCTGGCGCCCTCGGTGATGTCCTCGGTGATGTCCTTGGTGATGTCCTTGGTGATGTCCTTGGGGATGTCCTTGGGGATGTCCGCACCGATGACCTCGGTGATGACTTTCGCGATGCGCGCAGCGACGCCGGTGTTGATGTGCAGCGCCGGCACCGCGCTGTTGGCCAACAAGGCTTGCGCCATCGCGTCGTCGCCACCAGCGCTGACGATCACCCATGCCGACGGTTGGTGATCAAAGAGGATGGCAGTTGCCGGCGGTGCGGCGAGGCACGCCCACTCGATCGCGACTTGCGCCAGTGCTGCTTCCAGCCCGCCGGGGCCAGATTGGCCAGCAACCCCACCGACAGCCCCGACGCCACCAAAGCCACCGCTTGTGGCATGCCCGCGGCCGATCAGCTGCCGCGCCAGGGCCCAATACTCGCCGCGCGCTGCCGGCGGTTTCGCACCGGCCGCACGCCAAAGTTCGTGCGCCGTGACCACCGCGGTGGCGACGGCCTGGTTGAAGCCGCGCCGGTCGCGGCGCTCCCAGGCCAACATGCTGGGCTGCTGGCGCAAGAGTTGCGACAGCAACAACGCGTCGATCACCGCGACGCCGCAGATTTCGCCGGCCGCGCTGGCGGGTGGCGGCGCCAGTGCCGCTGCCAAAGTGCTCGTCGTTTCGATGCGCGGTTGCCAGCCGCCCTGCCTGCCGAAGGCGCGCCGCGCCGGGTCGATGAGTTGCACGAAGGGCACCAGCAGCACGAGGTCGCGAAACGGCACCGCGTGCGTCGTGGCCCAGTCTCGAACCATTGTGGCCACGCGCCGCCAGACCTCATCCGGTGAGCAGCGGCCATCGATCTTCATCGGGTCGGGCATGGTGCGGCGTTGCAGAAGTGCGGCGGCGGGCCCGGCGGGCAGCGGGTTGATGTGTCAGAATCATTGTGCCTGCTGGTGCATGAACATTGCATGCAATGACGGCGGCCACGGAGAGGACCTCATGAGCAGCGACGCAATCAAACATGTCACCGACGCATCCTTCGAAAGCGATGTGATGCAGTCCGACCGCCCGGTCCTGGTGGACTACTGGGCCGAATGGTGCGGCCCGTGCAAGATGATCGCGCCGATCCTCGAAGACGTCGCCAAGGACTATGGCGATCGCATCCAGATCGCGAAGATGAACGTCGACGAAAACCCCGGCGTGCCGGCGAAATTCGGCATCCGAGGCATCCCGACGCTGATGCTTTTCAAGGGCGGCGAACTGGTCGCGACCAAGGTCGGTGCCCTGCCGAAGGCGCAGTTGACGGCCTTCCTGGACGGACATCTATAATCTCGGTTCATTGAGGGGCGACGAGGGTTGCAAGACCCGCCGCCCCAGAGCATTCTCAAAGGGCCGCCACGCAGATGCGTGGCCCGCCAGTTCGGGCTGATACGCCGGTGATGACCCCGTCGCGGCTCACCCCAAAAACTCTCTTGACCGATCGATCCCGCGGCTGGACGCCCGAAGCGCCACAAACGCAATCAGCGCCAAAATTGGGCTGATCCGGCCAGAACCGGCCAGAACCCTGCCTGAGGGCAGCGGCAAGCCCAGCAGCACAGCAACGCCAACGGCGCAGCGCCGATTCGCCGCACGCGCCTTCTCCCCCAGGGTGTCTCACGATGCACTTGTCAGAACTCAAAGCCCAGCACGTCTCCGAGCTCATCACGATGG
>JANOKR010000115.1:0-3798 GCA_031419315.1 Betaproteobacteria bacterium | reverse complement strand
CTCGATATTGGCGTCGACGCTGATAAACAAACCCTCGGCAGCGTCGGTGAGCCCAAGCGTCACCGGCTCGGCACCGTCTTCGGCGGTGACACCAGCGCCAGCGGTGGCCGCACCGGCGGGCAGCGGCGCGTCGATGTTGTGTTCGATGCGCACGCCAACCGGGCGCGCACTCTCTATCAGCGCCACCGCCTGCGCGATCGCGCTGACCCGTTCGGCCTCACTCGACATCTCAGGCAGCGCCACGGTGAGTTTGACGACGCCCGGGTGGGCCAGATAGTCCTCGCCGATGCGCACATCTTTTTCGCGCAAGCCCGGCAGCGTGGTCAATGCCGACAGCAGCGCGCCGGTGGTCGCGCGGCCGGCGCCTTCATGCGCTCGGCGGGTGCGCGCACGCAGCGCCGCGTCGGTTTCGTCGCTGCCGGCAAACCTTGTCGGCTGCGAATTGGCCACCGTCTGAATGCCCAGGATCGGCCGGTTGACAACGCTGATCGCGCCCGCCGCGACGACCCCCGCGGCACCCGGCTCGAGCGCCTGCACCGGCACCTCGACACTCAGGTTGCCACGTTGCAGCGTGCGGTCTTCGGTGGTCTCGAACTGCATCGCGGGCGGCTGCGCTGTCGACAGCCGCGTGCCGGCATTGATCGTCACATCGGCAGGCGCCGGCGTCGACCGGCCAAAAACCACCGCGCCGCCTGCCGACAGCCGACGGCGCCGCTGCACGCCGACCAGCGCCGCGAGCTGATCGAGGTCACGCCCGCCGGCCGTCTCGACAAACCCGGCCTGGTAGACGGCTTCGAGCTGGCGCGACAGCACCGCGTATTCACGCGCAAAACTCTCGGCCAGCAAACGGGTGACGCTGCCCGGGTTGCGGTCGGTCAGCAGACGTGAATTGGGCGTGAAAGCATCCGCGGTTTCGTAGCTCGCAAAGAAGGTGCTGCCGGCATCGGGCCAGACCGCGTCCTTGGCCGGCACGCCGTCGGGCGTGGCCTTCCAGACCAGCGTGTTCTGGGTGCCGAGGGTGAAGTCGCTCGGCGTGCGGAATCGATAAAACTGCGCGTCGACCTGGCCGATCACGCGCACCGTCGCCGGCAGCACCGCGCCGCTGGCGGCGAGCTTGAAAGGCTCGAGCTCGGGCAAGAACCTGAACTGCTCGCGGATCTCAGCCCCGGTCAGCGCCGAAAGCAGGTCGTCGACAAACTGGGCATAGGGTTCGGCAGCGTAGGTCACGGCGGGGCTCCGAGTGAAAACGGCAACACCAGGTTGAGCGGATGCGGCTCGCCGCGCACCCGCAGCTGCAACTCGATGCGCACCGTGTCGCGTGGCGGCTGGTGTTCTGGCATCACCCGCGCCGAGAGCACTTTTTCGATGCGCGCTTCGTCGCGCAGCGCCTGCAAGACATAGAGCTTGATCAGGTGGCGCGTGCGGTCGACATTCGGCTCGCCGATGAGCTCGTGGTGGCGCGATCCGTAGTCAGGGTGGCCGAGTGGCGCGAGCTCGCCCTTGTGCGTCTTGAGCCGGTTCGCCAGCGCCTGCTCCAGGTTGGCCAGGCCGTCGGCGAGTTGCACATCACGGTCAACGCCGCGGCGCTGGTCGAGCAGGTCGGCGTCTTCGAAGAAGCCGCTGCTCGAGGTGTAGCGCAGCAGCAGGTCGCGCCCGAGCAGCGGCGCAAGCGTCTGGGCGTTGCGAATGGTTCTGGCCATCACGGCGCCCCACTGTCGATGAGGCCCGGCGCAGCCGGTGGGCCGAGGATCGTGAGCACGCCGGGGCCGGATGGAATCATGTCGCCCATGCGCACCATCGGCTGGCCGGCGATGAGCACCGAGCTCGACCCGCCAGGCCCGATCGGCAACACATAAGGCACGCCGGAGATCGAGTTGATCATCTGGCACAGGCTACCAGCAGTGGCCAGCGGCAGGCCGCCCGCGGTGGCCGCGGTTTGCATGACAGTGCTGATGATGCCGCTGTCGGGCGGGCCGGCGGCGCCGGGGCTCAAGAGCACCGCGCAACCGATCGAGACGGGGGGGCCGGACATCGTGGTGCTCTTGTTTGAAATCGGTGCTGTCGTCGGTTCTGCGCTTCAGCTCGGGCTGAACTGCGTCGTGCCGGCGATGCTGACCATCGGGCCCTTGACCTTGACCGTGCCCTGGCCTTCGAGCGTGGTCGCAATGCTGCTGATGGTGACGTTGCCTTGTGCCTTGAGATCAAGGTTGCCGCCGGCTTCGAAGCTGGCGTCGCCCTGGGTCTTGATCGTGAGCTTGGCCGCCGAGGTGATCGTGACATCGCCGTCCTTGGCGACCGTGATTTCGGTGCCACCCAATTTGAGGGTTAGGGTTTCATCGTCGGCCGTGAGCAGCACATCGCTGCCCAGGCCGATATGCAGCCGGCGCAACGACTTGTCACCCCCGGCGTCGCTGGGTTCGTAGACGATTTCGGCGCCTTGGCCCACCGGCGGCTGCACCTTGGCGTCGTAGACCGAGCCGACGACCAGTGGCGCATTCAGGTCGCCTTGCGCAAAAATCACAAGCACGGTGTCGCCCTGCTGCGGCAGCATCGACAGCCCGAGCCGGCCGACCAGCACCGGCACAAACTGCAGCTCGATGCCGGTCGCCGCGAGGCGCACGTGGACCTGGTGGTTGTTGTCGCTGGTGTCGCTGTCGCGTGCATGCACCGCCGTCACGATGCCGAGCTCGGGCGCCCGTTGACGCGCCAACTCGTCGCGCACGATCGCCCGCAGGGTGTCGATGAGCTCGGTCACAAAAGGCCCCCGGGCAAGCCAACACCACCTTCACCGCCTTCGACCCGCAGCCGGGTCAGGAAGCCGCTCGTGGCGTCGAAAGTGTGGCGCACCGCGCGCACCCGCAAGACCCCGGGGCTGCTGGAGCTGCCGCCGGGCAGATCGGCGAGCTCGACGGCATCGCCCGGCCGCAGCGCGGGCCGGCCCTGGATCAACAGCTCGCCGCTGACCGCCGCGCGGCCGGCGCGCTGACGTGATGCATCGGCCACGGCTTGCGCGCCGTCGCGCGTGGCCAGTGCGGCGGGCAGGCGCGTGGCCGCGGCCCCCGCGCCGACCGGGTCGTGGGCCAGCCAGTGCCAGCGCGCCGCACCCGATTCGCTGGCCGAGCCGTAAGCCGCGACCTCGGCGGCTTGCGGCGTGCCGTGCAGCGCGATATTCCAGTCAAGCAATTCGGCGCCGTAACGCAGCGCAGTCGGCGATACCGCGCCGGCGGCGGGCACGAAGCGCAGGCCGCCGTCGGCAGCACAACCGAGATCGGCACCGACGAGCCGCGCCAGCACTTTCAAGTGGCTCCACAGCGGGCGCCGGTTGTCGACGTGATAAGCGTGCAGCTTGAGGTCCCCTTCGATCTTGTCGACTGCCGCATCGCCAGCAAGATCGGCCACGATATCGGCGACGCTTTGGTCAAGATAGGTCTGCGACTTGGCGCTGCGGCTCAAACGCACCGTCGCGGCCAGGCCTTCGATGACCACCGCCTGCGGCAGCAGCCGGCGGGCGCTGACTTCGCCGGTCCAGACCGGCGTTTCGTCGTCGCGCTCGCCAAGCGAAATCAGCATCACGGCCCCTGCCGCCGCATCGGCAAATTTCGACCGTGGCCAAAGCTGCAGCGACACCTGGTCGTGTGAACCGTTCACCGCCAGGTCGACCTGCAGCCGCACCAGCGCCGCTTCGTCGGCGCCAAGTTCGGTGCCGTCGATGCTGATGCGGGCGTTGGGGCGCGAAAGGCTCATCAGGCAACCTCCCGGTATTGGAGACGCAACGAGTCGATGCGATGCAGGGTTGTC
>JANOKR010000114.1:0-3224 GCA_031419315.1 Betaproteobacteria bacterium | reverse complement strand
TAATTTGGTTGGCGCTCCATGCCAGTCGCGAATCAGCTCTCGCCAAACGTCTTGAGGAAGACTACGGCTACAAGGCGGCAATCGCGACCTCCTTCCAAGGCTTTCAGAAGCAGATGGCGGACATCGGAACCACTGCGCCGGCCGGTTCTCCGCTCTCCAAGCTTTGCGACGACACGCTCTCCACAATCGCCAGCCCACCGGGACGGATCTACGACAAGCATCGCCTCACCGTTTCTCCTACGAGCGAGCTAACCGACGCAGCCGCAAAGGCTATGTCGCAAGTGAAGCCCGCAACGTAACGCGTCAATCGCGCCGACGCGAAGTCAAAAGTCGTTGCCCGCATGGCGCGGGGTGGGGTGCAGGCGGGGCGAGTAGGCGCCGCCGAGAAGCACAGGATTCCTGGCCGCGCGCGCAGCGCGCTTCGTGCTCTGACTTGTGGCCGACTGTTTGAACGTAGCGAGCGCAGCGAGCGAAGTGAGTTCGGCCACGGGCCAGGAATCCGAGCATCGCAGGGCACCCGCAGCGCAGCGTAGGGCAAGCCTTCCGAGCCTCGACTGCGTCCCGCCCGGCGCCTTGCTCGCGCCAATCGCCGGATGAGAAAGCGGGCCCACCCAGCGGCAGCTCAGAGCCGCAACCCAGTGGTGGCACTGTGGCGATTGCAGCCGACTCGACCTGAGCCGCCGCCGAACCTCACCACTCCCGCAAGCGGGTGCGCAGGCGCGCGATCGACTGGCTGTGCAACTGGCACACGCGCGACTCGGTGACACCAAGCACAACCGCGATCTCTTTGAGATTCATGTCCTGCTCGTAATACATGCTCATCACGAACTGCTCGCGCTCGGGCAGGTTTTCGATCGCGGCGACGAGCGCTTCGCGCATCTTGCGGTCTGACAGGCGGCCGAGCGGGTTCGCTTCTGCGTCGACGACATGGCGGTCGAGGTAGTCGTCGTCGCCTTCGTCGCCGCTCATGTCTTCGAGGTAGACGAGTTGCGTGCCACGCACCTTGCCGAGCAGCTCCTGATAGTCAACGAGCTTCAGGCCCATCTCGGCGGCGATCTCGCCTTCGCTCGGCGCGCGGCCGAGTTTTTGCTCGAGCTTGTGGACAGCCGATTCGATCGAGCGCTGGTGGCGGCGGTCGCCGCGGCTCATCCAGTCGCTGCCGCGCAGCTCGTCGAGCATCGCGCCGCGGATGCGCTGGGTGGCGAAGGTCTCGAACTGCACGCCTTGCGCCACGTCGAAGCGCGACAGGGCATCGTTCAAGCCGATCATGCCGACCTGGATCAGGTCGTTGATCTCGACGTTGGCCGGCAGCTTGGCGATCATCTGGTGCGCCAGGCGGCGCACCAGCGGGCTGTACTGCTTAAGCAGCGCGTTCGAGTCGAGCTGACCCTTGGCGGTGTACATGTGAGGTGCTCCCAAGGTGTTCTCAGTGTCTCGGCGTGAGTTGTGCTGTTGCACCCGCGCTGCGGCGCGGGCTGGCTTGGCGTGCGACGACAAAGGCTTCATCGTGCAGACCGAGGTGGTGGTCGACGAGCGAGCGCAGGCTCTGGTCGGGCAGCTCGCTGGCGTCGGTGGCGGGGTCGATCGTGGTCCAGCCGGCCACCGCCGCGCCGATGAAGGTGTCAGCACAACTCGCCAGGCTGGCCGCGATATGCGGCAGGCGCGGCGAATGGGCGGCCGACACGATGAGCAGATCGCAACTCATCCAGCCGCTGCGCTGAGCGAGCAGCTTCAGCGACGCGTAGGCATGCTTGACACTCGACGGGTGGTCGGCGGCGAGCAACAGCGGGCGCAACGGCTGCGCGCTGAACAGGCGCGCCAGATCGCTGGCGCCGGCATGCACCAGCACCACATCGGCTTGTGGTGCGGCAATGCACAGCTCGTCGATCAAGCGCGCCGACGAGCCGCGGGTATTGACGTAGCGCAGCGGCAGGCCGCGCGCCGCCAGGTAAGACACTTCGGGCGACAAGGTCTCGATGCAGGGTGCGAGTTCGATCGCCGCGCCCTCGGGCGCTGGCGGCGAGGTCTCTGCCGCATCGAGCACCAGCGTATGGCGCCCGGCCAGGGCCAGCGCGGCGGTCAGGCGCTCGATCGCGACGCCACCAAAGCTGACATAGGGGTTGGCCACCAGCGCGATGAAACGCGGGCTGGCGCCGGTGAAGAGGCGGCGCAGTCCATCGGCCTGGTCGAGTGGCATCGCGCCGCTCGACGCGTAAAAGAGGTCCTGCATCAGACACCCTCCCGATGCCAGTCGGCACCGGCCGGCAGCGCGGCCGCCGCGGTTCTTGATGCCACACCGGCACTCGCCGCGGCACCTGCAAAGACCAGGCCGACCTCACCGGCATCAAGCCGCCAGGCATTGCTGCCACCACCACGCAGTGCGCGCTGCACCAGCGTCGCCGCAGACAACCGGTGCCAGTCTTCGGGCACCCGCTGGCCATTGGCCACCGCGACGACACGCAGCTTGTGGCGGATCATGGCGTCGATCGCGGGGCCGATCTTCACCGCCTCGTCGATCTTGCTGAGCACGACGCCGCGGCATGACGCAGCGCGATAGGCAACGATGACATCTTCGATCGTCTCGCCCTGCGCTGCGGCGTTGACCACCAGCAGCTTCTGGATCGAGCGGTGCGAGAGCATCTCCAGCAGCTCGCGGGTACGGCTGTCGCGCTGGGCCATGCCGGCGGTGTCGATGAGCACCATCCTTTTGCCCGACAGCAGCTCGAGCAGATCTTCGAGCGAAGCGCGGTCGTGTGCGGTGTGCACCGACACGCCGAGGATGCGGCCGTAGGTGCGCAGTTGTTCGTGCGCCGCGACGCGGTAGGCGTCGAGTGTGATCAGCCCGAGTTGCGCTGCACCGTGGCGGGTCGCAAACGCGGCGGCGAGTTTGGCCGTGCTGGTGGTCTTGCCGACCCCGGTGGCACCGACCATCGCGTAGACACCACCGGCATCGTCGAGCGCGGCTTCGGTTTCGCCGGTGGCCAGGTTGCGCTCGAGCACATTCGCGGCCCAGGTTGTTTCGTCGATATCCGACGGCAGGCTGTCGACCAGCTTGCGTGTCAGTGCCGGCGAAAAACCGCAGTCGAGCAGCTTTTGCGACAGCACCGCCTGGCGCGGCTGGCGTTGCAGTTTTTCGAGAAACGCCAGCGCGTTGAAGCGGTCTTCGATGAGGCCCTTCATCGCGCGCAGCTCGCTCACCACTTCGCGGCGCTCGTTGCTCGCTG
>JANOKR010000113.1:0-5138 GCA_031419315.1 Betaproteobacteria bacterium | reverse complement strand
CACCGGGGTGCTCGTGATCCTGGCGGTGGCTGCGGATCAACTGTCGCGCAAGGGCACAAGATGACCGCGCTGGTGATGCAGGCCAAGGGTCTGACCAAACGTTATGGCCAGGTCACCGCACTCGACGGCAGCGACTTCGAGCTGCGTGCCGGCGAGATCCTGGCCGTCATCGGCGACAACGGTGCCGGCAAATCGTCGTTGATCAAATGTCTGTCGGGGGCGACGGTGCCCGACGAAGGCGAGGTTTTTCTCGACGGCGAGCGGGTGCTTTTCAAGTCGCCGATCGATGCCCGCCATGCCGGCATCGAGACGGTTTATCAAGACCTCGCGGTGGTGCCGGCAATGAGCATCTCCGAGAACCTCTTCCTCGGCCGCGAATTGCGCCGGCCGGGTTTCCTGGGCCGCTTCCTGCGCATGCTCGACAAACAAGCCATGCTCGAACAGAGCATCCAGCGCATGGCCGAGCTGAAGGTCGGCATCCGCTCGATGGCACAGGCCGTGGAGACCCTCTCCGGCGGCCAGCGTCAATGTGTTGCGGTAGCCCGCGCGGCGGCTTTTGCGCAGCATGTCGTGATCATGGACGAG
The DNA here is from genome assembly GCA_031419315.1 of Betaproteobacteria bacterium. Lineage (GTDB taxonomy): Bacteria > Pseudomonadota > Gammaproteobacteria > Burkholderiales > Burkholderiaceae_C > Rubrivivax. Next base: position 4,553 of record JANOKR010000113.1, on the reverse strand, counting down.
CCGACCGCCGCGCTCGGCGTCAAAGAAGGCAATATGGTCCTCGACCTGATTCGGCGCGTGCGCGACAAGGGCCTGCCGGTGGTGCTGATCTCACACAACATGCCACATGTTTTTGAGCTCGCCGACCGCATCCATGTCGCGCGACTGGGCAAGCGTGCCGCGGTGCTGAACCCGAAGAAGATCAGCATGAGCGACACCGTGGCGGTGATGACCGGCGCGATGCCGCCTGAAGCGATCCCCGCGGAGTGCCTGGCTTGAGCCGGCGCCGGGCATGAATTCCCGCGACGCCGCGTCGGCGCGCCTCGAGCCGCGCGGCTCCAGCCAGGGTGGCCTGCGCCAGTACAACGAACGGGTCGTGCTGCAGGCGATCCGCCTGCATGGTGCGATGCCCGGCGCCGATATCGCGCGCCTGACCAAACTTACCGCGCAGACGATCTCGCTGATCAGCAAACGCCTGCTCGACGACGGCCTGCTGCTCAAGGGCGAGCCGCAACGTGGCAAGGTCGGCCAGCCCTCGGTGCCGCTGCGCCTGAACCCCGACGGCGCCTATGCCATCGGCATCAAGATCGGCCGCCGCAGCATGGACGTGCTGCTGGTTGATTTCACCGGCAGCGCGCGCCAGCGCTGGAGCCTGGACTACCGCTTCGCCGACCCCGATGTGCTGCTCGCCGAGATCGCCCTGCGCTTGAAAGAGATCCGCCGCAAGCTAGGGCCCGAGCAGCGCGAAAGGGTGCAGGGTATCGGCATCGCCGCGCCGCTGGCGATGGGCGGCTGGCAGCAGTTGTTGGGCTTCCCGGCGAACGTCGCCGAAAAGTGGAACCGCATCGACCTGCGCACGCAAGTCGCCCAACTGACCGAGCTGCCGGTGGATCTGATCAAGGACACCGCGGCGGCCTGCGTGGCCGAACTTGTCGCCGGCCGTGGCCGCAGCGTGAAGAGCTTTTTGTACGTCTTCGTCGATACCTTCATCGGCGGCGGCCTGGTGCTCGACAGCCACTTGCGCGGCGGCCTCAGCGGCAATGCCGGCGCGATCGGCTCGCTGCCGCTGTGGCTGGCCAAAAGCGACCGCGACACCTCACCGGCGCAGCTGCTCAGCGTGGCTTCGCTGCTCAACCTGGAGCAGCTTTACGCTGCCGCCGGTCTGGATGTCGCTGCCGCTTCCGACGACCGTGCGCTGCAAACACCCTGGCGCCCGTTTACCTTGTTATGGCTCGACCAGGCCGCGGCGGCGATCGCGCAGGCGGTGAATACCGCGGCCTGTCTGCTCGACCTCGACGACGTGATCCTCGACGGCTCGATCAGCCGCGAGCTGCTGGCCGAGCTGCTGGCGCGCACCGAGCGTGCGCTGGTGCGCTACAACTGGGAGGGGGTGGCCTGCCCGAAGCTGCTCGCCGGCACGATCGGCTCCGACGCCCGCGCGCTCGGCGGCGCGCTGCTGCCGCTGTATGCCAACTTCGCGCCGGATCGGGACCTGTTTCTCAAGGTCGTAGGCTAACGATCAGGCTCAGGCTCATGAGCAAATGTGGCTTTGCCACTTTGCTCATTCCCCCACGGGGGGGCGGACGACGTATGTCGTCCGTCTTGGGGGCGCACTCAGCGCCAGCCGAACATCATCTGCCGCGCCAGCGCGCGTTTCAGCGGCGGCGCGGCGTCCAGCGCTGCCAGCGCCAGCCCGCGCGCGAGGCCCAAGCCGGGCAGCGGCCAGGTAAAGCTGCGCGCCAGAAAATCGGTGCCGGCGATCATGCTCCAGCGGTCCGGCGCACGTTGCCATTCGACACGCCGCAGCGCGGCATCGACATCACCGCCAAACCGCAGCGCCTGCACCAGCGCGTAGGCGTCGCGCAGGCCCAGGTTCAGGCCCTGGCCGGCAACCGGGTGCAGGGTCTGAGCGGCATTGCCAATGCGCACCTGGCGGCCTTCGACGAGGCTGCGTTCGGCGTTCAACCCGAGCGGGAACTTTTTCAATGGCGAGATGCCCGCGATGCGGCCGGCAGCTGCCGGCAGGATCGAGTTCAGGACCACGATGCGCTGCTGGTCGTCGAGTTCGTTCACCGGGTCGTCGCGGCTGTCGGCACACCAGACCAGCGCGGCGCGGGCGCTGCATTCGTTCGCCGCGCCGGGCGCGTTGGGCGCTTTGGGGTCATTCGGCCAGTTGCTGCGCGCTGGCAGCGGCAGCAAGGCCACCGGCCCGTGGCGGGTAAAGCGCTCGATCGCCAGGCCCGCGGTCGCGCCGTCGAGCGTGACCGTGCCGACCCACGCTGTCTGCTGGTAGTCGTGGGTCACGGCTTTGCGTGCCTGGTCGGCAAACACACCGCCTTCGGCAATCACGACGATGTCGAAAACCTCGGCCACACCGGCATCGACCTCGACACCGCGGCCGACATTTTTCAGCGCCACCACGGGCGTGCCGAAGCGGCTGCGCAGACGCGCCGGCGCGGCCTGCGCGCAGATTTCCCAGGCCTGCTGCAGGGCCTGCACCAGCGGCCCGTAGGCGAGCACGGCGCCGAAGCTGTCGACACCCTGGTCGGCGGCGGTGAGCCGCAGCTCGGCCTGGCGGCCCCAGCTCGGCGGCGCTTGCGAGACATGCACGCCAGTGATCGCTTCAGCCGCTGCGGCCGGCCAGGCGCCCAGACGCTGCAGCAGTTGCACGCTGCCCAAGGCCAGGGCCAGCGTGCGTGTCGCGCCCGGGTTCGGCGCGTGGAGTTCGCGGGCATCAAAAATCGTGAGCTCGCAATGGGGCAGGCAATGCGCGCCGAGCAGCGCCAAGGCCAGCCCCACCGGGCCGGCACCGACGACGGCGATTTTCAGCGCCTGCGGCGTGTCGAACTGGGGCATGCCCGACGATAGCCGAAACGCGTGCCGACGATCGATGCGTCCGGCGCTGCGGGCGTCAACCGAGCATGACCCGATGCCGGCCATCGTTTTTGGCCCGGTACATCGCAGCGTCAGCAGCGCGGATCAGCTGTTCGGCGGTGCCGGCGCCGGGCCCCGGTTGGGCGACCGCGACGCCGATGCTGATCGTCAGGTGTGCCGCGACACCGGAGTCGGTATGTTCGATCGCCGCCGCATCGACGGCGGCCAGGCAGCGCTGCGCGACCCGCATTGCGCCTGCGGCATCGGTGGCGGGCAGCAGCAGCACAAATTCCTCGCCGCCGTAACGTGCGACGAGGTCCAGCGCGCGCGGCGCGCTGCCCCTGAGCAAGCCGGCGACACGCCGCAGCGCGTCGTCGCCGGCCTGGTGGCCGTGGAGATCGTTGAAACGTTTGAAGTGATCGACATCGATGAGCAGCATCGCCAGCGGATGACCCAGTCGCACCAGACGCAGCCATTCTTCGGCCAGGCGGCGATCGAACTTGCGCCGGTTGCCGATGCCGGTCAGGCCGTCGGTATCCGACAGCACCTCAAGTTGGACGTTAGTCTTGTCGAGCTGCGTATTCAGGCGCTGCAGGTCCTGCTCGCGGCGCACGAGTTCGGTGACATCGGTGCGCACGCCGGCAACGCCGCCGTCGCGGGTCAGGCGTTCATCGATGCGCAGCCAGTGGTTGCCCGCCAGCTCCTGCAGCATCGCTGGGCCGGGGTGGCGGTGGCGGTACAGCCGCTCGTCGAGCCACTCTTCTTCGCGCCCCAGGGCCTGCGGGTACTGGCCGCGGGCGAGGCCGTAGCGCAGGATCGCCTCGAAGCGCGTGCCCAGCACCAGGGCCGGGCCCGAGTCGCGGTAGATCTCGCGGTAACGTTCGTTGCACAGGATGAGACGGTCTTCGGCATCGAAGACGGCAAAGCCGTCGGGCAGCGCCTCGATGGCGTCGGCCAGTCTTGTCGTGGCGCGCTCGGCGGCGTCGCGGGCAGCGTCGGCCAGCGCCTTTTGTTCGTAAACCTCGCTGACATCGATGCGCACCGCGACGATGCCGCCATCGACGGTGCGCCGTTCGTGGGTTCGGATAGTGCGGCCGTCGGCTGTCTGGTGCAGCGCCATCCGGCCCGGGCCGCTGCGTCGCGCTGCCAGCCGCTGGGCCAGCCAATCCTCGAAATTCCCGTCGATGCCGCTGAGACCGCCCGCAGCATGGTTGGCGCGCACCGTTTCTTCAAACGTCGGCCGTGCGGCCTCGAGGTGCGCGAGCTGCGGATAGAACTCACGCATCACGCTGTTGGTCATCACCAGCCGGTCGTCGCTGTCCCACAACTCGAAGCCGGCCGGCAAGGCTTCGATCGCATCGTGCAGCCGTTGGGTTGCGAGCTCCGATTCGCGCCGCGCGATATCCAGTTCGTGTTGTTGTTCGACCTGCTCGGTGATGTCCACGCTGAAGCCGATGCGGCTGCCGTCGGTCAGCCGCTGCTCGACGATGCGGCGCCAGCGGCCGTCGCTCATGCGGCGCACGATCGGCCCTGCGGGTGCGGCAGCCAGCAGCAGACGTTCGCCGATCCAGGCTTCCTCTCGACCCGCGGCTTCAGGGACGAGCCCATGCGCCACGGCGCTGCGAATCAGCGCCTCGAAGCTGCGGCCCGGCACCAGCTCGGCCGCCATCGGGCCATACAGTGAACGAAAGTCGTTGTTG
>JANOKR010000112.1:0-3941 GCA_031419315.1 Betaproteobacteria bacterium | reverse complement strand
GCCGGCATCAGCTGCATCAGGCCCGACGCACCAACATGCGAGCGGGCGTCCATGATGAAACGCGATTCCTGGCGGATCAGGCCGTAGACATAGGCCGGGTCGTGGCCGCTGTCGCGCGCCGCGGCGCCGACCTCGGCGCGGTAGGGCGTCGGGTAGCGCTGCGCGAGGTCGATCTCGGTGCGGCTGCGGTCGCTGGAGTTGATGCAGCGGTCCCAGATCTCACGCTCGCAGGCGCGCTGCGCGGCGGCGAGCAGTTCGCGGTCGTTCAGGCCGCGCAGCGTGAAGTTCCATTCGCGCACACCTTCACCACGCAGCCCGATCTGAATCAGCTGCAAGGCGCGATCGAAGCCCGGCCTGGCGGCGGCCGCTACACGCTCGGCGGCGCTCAGCGCAGCCGGGACGGCCGGCATCACAATGCGCTGGCCGAGGTCTTCGATCGCGAGCTGGCCGTAGAAGGTCAGCGGCGACACGATCGAGGCCAAGAGCTGTTGCGACGCCGCCCGCGCGGCGTCGCCGCCAGGCCCGGCAGCCGCCCGACCGTGCACTGCGCGCGCCTTCCAATAAACCCAGGCCGGGTCTTTTTGCTCAGGCGCGGACATCGCGTCGACGGCGGTGGCGATCATCGGCCAGCGTTCCTTGGCCTGCGCCGGCAGGCGCAGTGCCGCGCGCACATTCCAGGCCAGCCAGTCGTCAGTGAAGGCCGGCGGCAGACCCGATTCGCGCTGCAGTGCCCACGCGCGCTGGTAGGTGCCGGCCGCGCCGGGCATCAACTTGAGCGCCGCCTGCTTGGCCACCGCACCCCAGGCGGTTGCGGCCATTTCTGGCGTTAGCTCTCGCGCCCAGGGCTGCTCGAGTTGCGCGGCGGCAGCCTCGGGGTCGTTGCCGGCCATGCGCATCACAGCCAGGGTCAGCAACTGCCGCGAGCCGGGCAGGCCGGCATGCGGCCGGCGGGTGACGTAACGCGCCGGGTTGTCGAGGACTTCGCCGATCGCCGTCGCCGTGGCTGCACTGACCAGCGCCGCAGCAGCGCGTGCGGCGCGCGGGCGGTTGAACTCGACCGCTTGGCGGGCTTTGGCCCAGATATCGGCGCTGCCGAACTGTTTGTTTTCGACGAGGTGGCTGGCCAGCAGGTGGCAGCCCTCATCAGCGTCACGTTGCGCGGACCAGGCTGCCTGCGCCGCCTCTTTGACCACGATCCCCGCCAGTGCCTGCGTGAGTAGCGCGTAGCAGCTGACCTCGCGGTCGTCGTTCATGCGGAAGTGCGGGAAGTCGCGGCCGAAGCCGATCCAGTCGCGCCGACGACCGAGCTCGAGCAGCCAGTCGTTGCGCAGCCGGTCTTCGACATAGCTGCTGCTCCAGCGGGTGTAGAAGGCCTCGACTTCGGGCGCGGTGGCCGTGTTCAGGCGCGATGACAGATCCCAGTAGTCGACCCACTGCGCGAGCGGATGTTCGGCGCTGACGGCGACGGTGCGTAGCGATGCGAGCCGGTTGCGGTCACCCCGGCGCAGGGCCTCGCGGGCATCGACGATGACGGCGTCGGCGCTCTGCTGCGCGGCGGCCGGTGCCGGTGCGGCCACGGCGAGCAACGCCAGCGCCGCAGCGGCTAAACAGGAGCCTGCTGAAGGGAAAGTCATCGGGGCGAATCTAGCGCAACCGAGGCGCTCAGTTCGGCCTGGGTCAGCGCCGCCTGGGCGAGCAACCAGTCTTCGAACGCTGCCAGCCCAGGGCGCTCGCGCCGGCCTGACCAACGGATGAGCCAGTAGGAAAACGGCGACGTGACACGCCGGCCGGCGCCAAACGGCTCGACCAGTTCGCCGCGGGCCAGTGATTCACCGACCAGGGCCAGCCGCGCGAGTGCCACGCCTTGCCCGGCGAGCGCGGCCTGAATCTGCTGGTACGTGAAGTTCAGGTAGACCCAGCGGCGCGGTTCGCCAAGCCGCGGCGCGTGTTTGCCGAGCCAATGACGCCAGCTCAAGAACTCGGCACTCGGCCGATGGTCGTCTTCTTCAAGCAAGGTCTGGCCGGCCAGGTCGCCGGGCGTGCGCAAGTGCTTGGCCAGCGCCGGCGAGCAGGCGGGGGTCAGCACCTCGCCGAACAGCGGCAGCGCACCGGGCGGCGCCTGGTCGCGGTGGCAGTAACGCAGCGCGAGGTCAATCTCCGGGTCGTCGGCGCTGGCCATGGCGTCAAAAGCCGAGACGCGGATGTCGATCGTCGGGTGGCTGGCCTGAAAGCTGTGCAAGCGCGGGATCAGCCACAGCGACGCGAACGACGCGAAGGTCGTCAAGCCGATCGGCTCGCGGCCCGCGACGCTGCGGATCTGGCGCACGCTGGCGTCCAGGCGGTCGATCATCGGCGCCGCGGCGCGCAGCAGCGTGGCCCCGGCGCTGGTAAGTTCGACATGCCGCGTGCCGCGCAGAAAAAGGGTCGCGCCGAGGTCGTCTTCGAGGCTGCGGATCTGGCGGCTGATGGCGGGCTGGGTGAGATGCAGTTCCTCGGCTGCGGCACGAAAGCTTAAGCGCCGGGCCACCGCTTCGAAGGCGCGCAGCGGGCCGATCGGCAAGGCGCGTTCGGAGATCCGATTCATGCCAATAGCTTATCAGTGGTGGTCCAAGCTTTCATTGGAAATGCCACTGTGAATTGACGATGATCTCGGCATCAATCGGAATGGAGACACCTGCATGAATCGCGCTTTGAACGACGACCTGCCGTGGGCCTGGAGGCTGCCGAGCGGCTGTGTGCAACGCATCGGCGCCACGGGTTCATCACGCTGGCTGCGCGTCGACGATGGGCTGGTGTGGCTGACGGCGACCCAAGGCACCTTGGGGGAGCACCCGGATGTCTGGCTTTCCCGCGGCGAGAGTGTTCGGCTGCCTGCTGCCACGCAGTGGGTCATCGAGGGCCAAGGCCCGGCTCGATACACTTTACTGCAGGGGCCCGCGCCGGCTCCGGACCGGACAGTCTGGAGCTGGTTAATATCAATAGTCACTTCAAGAAGTGTGTGCGCATACTAACGTAACGGAAAATTCCCGACACCTCCCATGGGTAGGGGGTTCACATCGCGGCGCCTGGTGGTATCTTCTGTCCCCAGTGGCGTGTGCAGACCACGCGGTTCAAATCAACACACTTCGAGGTAGGTATGAAACTCAAGACCCTGGCCCTGGCGAGCATGATCGCCGTAGCTTCCACCGGCGCGATCGCCAATGACGTCATCACCAACCCCGCCGTCATCGGCGGAACGGCGTACTTCGGTGCCTTGCATACCGACAACGTCGACTTTACCGATGTCTTCACGTTCAACGTCGCCGGTCCGGTGAAGGCGAACTCCAGCATGATCACGATCGGCTCGGGCCTGCAGAACATCGATTTCATTTGGGCCGATCTGAACGGCGCTGCGTTGACGCTGTCGCCGAACGGCTTTGTTGAGTTCGGTTCGATCGGCGATACCTGGCTCGCGGGCCCGTTGGTCCTGACGGTCAAGGGCAAGAGCGCTGCCGCAGGCGGCACCTTTGCTTCTTACTCGGGCACGATGAACGTGACAGCGGTTCCGGAACCCGAAACCTACGCGATGATGCTTGCCGGTCTGGGCATCGTGGGCTTCCTGGCCCGCCGCCGCCGCAGCGTCTGATTGGTTCGCGCGGCATTGCCGTCGCAAAATAACAAAGCGGGCTTCGGCCCGCTTTGTCGTTTCTGGATGCGAACGGCATTCACTTGGCGAGCAGACAAACGCTAGTATCGGCGACGCCAACAGCCCAAGCATTCAGCACCGATGACGCCGCCGTTTGACCTCTCCGCCCTAGAGCCCTCGCGCGACAAGAAAACACTGCGTCGTCAGCTGCAAGCCGAGCGCCAGGGCCTGATCGATCGCCATCAGCGGTCAATGCACCTGCAAGAGGTCCTTCGGGTCTGGCTCACCGGGCGGCGCGACGCCGCAATCGGTGCCT
>JANOKR010000111.1:0-5199 GCA_031419315.1 Betaproteobacteria bacterium | reverse complement strand
TGGAAGCCTTCTTCAGCTCTTCAACCAGCGCGATCACGGCCTTGTCGATGCCACGCTTCAGGTCCATCGGGTTCATGCCAGCGGCGACGTACTTCATGCCTTCGCGCACGATCGCCTGGGCCAGCACGGTGGCGGTGGTGGTGCCGTCGCCGGCGTTGTCGCTGGTCTTGGAAGCAACTTCCTTGACCATCTGCGCGCCCATATTCTGGAGCTTGTCCTTGAGCTCGATTTCTTTCGCCACCGAGACACCGTCCTTGGTCACGGTGGGGGCGCCGAAGCTGCGCTCGAGGACGACGTTGCGGCCCTTCGGGCCCAACGTCACCTTGACGGCGTTGGCCAGGATGTTCACGCCCTCGACCATGCGGTGGCGCGCGTCAGCGCCGAAAATCACTTCTTTTGCTGCCATTTGAGTTCTCCGGGTTCGGGGTCTGGTTTATTTCTCGACGACAGCAAAGAGGTCGTCTTCTTTCATCACAAGCAGCTCGTCGCCGTCGACCTTGACGGTCTGGCCCGAGTACTTGCCGAACAGCACGCGGTCACCGACCTTGATGTTCAGGGCGATGAAGTCGCCGGTCTTTTCGTTGCGCTTGCCCGGGCCGACGGCCAGCACTTCGCCCTGGTCGGGCTTTTCGGCGGCGTTGTCGGGGATGACGATGCCCGAGGCAGTCTTGGTTTCGTTTTCGAGACGCTTGACGATCACACGATCGTGCAAAGGACGCAGTTTCATAGGAGCTCCTGAAGAGGGTACACGCAGGTTGTGCAGGATGGGCGCTGCAAGTCAGCGCTCATTAACATGCATCGATCCGGTGCCTGCTGAACAGACCGCCGAACCGTTAGCACTCGTGCTTGGTGAGTGCTAGCAGATCAATTATAGGGGCCGGACGTGACAACTCAAGGGCTGCGTTGGGGCACAGAGCCGAATCAGCTGTCGCAGGTGCGCCGGCTCAGGGTCACGCCGTATGCGGACCGGCGCTCGCCCGTGTTTGAATCCGTCCGCCGCGTGCAGCGGCCGCCGCCTCGAACAGGAGATCCGTTGCAGCTGGTGCAGTTGTTGATTGCCGGTATCGCGCAGGGCTGCATCTATGGCCTGATCGCGCTGGGTTTTGTGCTTATCTACAAGGCCACCGAGACCGTCAGCTTCGCCCAGGGTGACCTGATGATGCTCGGCGCGTTCATCGGGCTGGGCTGCATGACCTTTGCGGGTTTTCCGTTCTGGCTGGCAGTGCCCGCGACGATTGCCGCGATGGCGGCTTTTGGCTACCTGACCGAACGTGCAGTGATCCGCCCGATCCTGGGCCAGCCGGCGTTTTCGATTGTCATGCTGACGATCGGCATCGGCTATGTATTTCGCGGCGTGATCACGATGTTGCCGGTGGTCGGCACCGAAACGCATGTGCTGCCGGTGCCCTACAAAGACCAGATCTGGAAGCTCGGCGGCCTGATCCTCAACGTCGAGCAGATGGTCGTGATCGCGGTCACCGCCTTGTTGTGCGTCGCGCTCTTTGGCTTGTTCAGATACAGCAAGCTCGGCATCGCGATGCAGGCCTCGTCGCAGAACCAACTCGCCGCGTATTACATGGGTATCCCGGTGAAGCGGCTGAACGCGATCGTCTGGGCGCTGGCTGCGGCGGTGGCGGCGATCGCCGGCATCCTGCTCGCGCCGATCACCTTTGTGCACGCGAACATGGGCTTCATCGGCCTGAAGGCTTTTCCGGCAGCGGTGGTCGGCGGCTTCAGCAGCCTGCCGGGGGCGATCGTCGGCGGCTTGGTGATCGGCATCGTCGAATCTCTGTCGGGCTTCTACATGGCCGATGGCTTCAAGGACATCGCGGCCTATGTGGTGGTGCTGATCATGCTCATGCTCAAACCCAACGGCTTGTTCGGCGAGCGCCTGCGCAAAAAAGTCTGAGGCCCAAACGACACCATGCGCTTCGTCTTCAAGACCGACTACGGGCAGGACATCAACCTGGCCAAACATGCCGGGCATGTGTTCTGGTATTCGGCGCTGGCGCTGCTGCTCGCCGCCGCGCCCTGGTTGTTTTCTGAGTACTGGCTGGCGCAGATCACTTTTGTGCTGATCTACGGTGTCGTCGGGCTCGGCCTGATGCTGCTGGCGGGCTACACCGGGCTGTTTTCGCTCGGCCACGCGGCGTTCCTGGGCGTCGGCGCCTACACACAGGCGGTGCTCACCAACGCCGGGCTGCCATTTCCGTTGGCGCTGGTCTGCGCCGCCGGGCTGTCGGCGGCGGCCGGGGTGGTCGTCGGCTTGCCGGCCCTGCGCGTGAAGGGCATTTACCTCGGCATGGCCACGCTGGCGTTCGGTTTTATCCTCGAAGAGGTTTTTGCGCGCTGGGAATCGGTCACCGGTGGCAACGCCGGGCTGACGGTGAAGACACCCGATGTCTTTGGCTGGGCGGTGGACAGCGGTGTCGAGTTCTATTTTCTGTGCCTGGTGGTCACCGTGATCTGCACGCTGGGCATCCTGAACCTGCTGCGGGCGCCGACCGGGCGCGCTTTTGTCGCCGTGCGCGACTCAGAGATTTCGGCGCAGAGCATGGGCATCCAGCTGTCGACGACCAAGACCCTGTCGTTTGCGATCTCGGCGGCGCTGGCCGGCATCGGCGGCGCGCTGTACGCCCACAACATCCGCTTTCTGTCCCCTGACCAGTTCAATATCATCCAGTCGATCGATCTGCTGTTGATGGTCGTGATCGGCGGGCTCGGTTCGATCCACGGTGTGTTTTTCGGCGCGATCTTTTTGATCACGATGCCGCAGCTGATCTCAGCGATGAAGGACTATCTGCCCGGCGGCATCGCTGATGCGCCGGGCCTGAAGGCGACGATCTATGGCGTCGTGCTGGTGCTCTTTGTGCTCTTCGAGCCGATGGGTTTGTACGGCCGCTGGCTGAAGATCCGCACCTTCTTCCAACTCTTTCCGTTCTACCGCAAGGGCATGTTCAAGCGTCAAAAATCGTTCCAAAAGAGCGACCGGCTGAAATGACCGGCACCACACCCCTGCTGTCAGCGAAGAACCTAAGCGTGCGCTTTGGCGGCGTCCTGGCCGTCAACGGTGTCAGCTTCGATGTCCACGAAGGCGAGGTCTTCACGCTGATCGGCCCCAACGGCGCCGGCAAGACAACGGTGTTCAACCTCATCAGCCGCATCTATCAGGCGACCACCGGCACGATCCACTACCAGGGGCGCGAGATCACGCAGGTTGCGCCGCACGATATTGCCGCGCTGGGCATCGCACGCACGTTCCAGAATATCGAGCTCTTCGAACATGCGACGGTGCTGCACAACCTGCTCATCGGGCGTCACCGCCATCGCAGTACCGGTTTTGTCAGCGAGATGCTGTTCACCGGCCGCGCCCGCGCTGCCGAGGTGCAGGCGCGGCGCAAGGTCGAAGAGGTGATCGACTTCCTGAACCTGCAGCACTACCGCGACACGATGGTCGCCGGCCTGCCGTATGGCGTGCGCAAGGTCGTCGAACTCGCTCGCGCGCTGGCCACCGAGCCCAAGCTGCTGCTGCTCGACGAGCCGTCTTCGGGGCTGAATGTCGAAGAGACCGACGACATGGCATTCTGGATTCAGGATATCTGCCACGAGCTGGGGGTCACGGTGTTGATGGTCGAACACGACATGACACTGGTTTCGCGGGTTAGCGACCGCGTCGTGGCGCTCAACCAGGGCGAGGTGCTGGCCACCGGCACGCCGGCGCAGGTGCAGGCGCATCCGGGTGTCATCGAGGCTTATCTGGGCTCGATGGACGATCTGAGCTCGCTGCGTCGGGAGGCGGTGACGTGAGCACCGTCGCCGGCAGTCCTGCTCTGGCGGCCACGCCCGCGGCCGCCGCCGAAGTGCTGCTGCGCCTGTCCAACGTCGAGAGCGCCTACGGTCCGATCAAGGCGATTCGCGGTGTCAGCCTGCAAGTCCATCGCGGCCACATCGCCACCGTGCTCGGCTCCAACGGCGCCGGCAAGAGCACGATCCTGAAAACCATCTCCGGCATCATCGACCCGCGCCGCGGCACGATCGATTTCAAGGGCCAGCCGATTGCCGCGCGCGACCCGGCACTGATCGTGCGCATGGGCCTGTCGCATGTGCCCGAAGGCCGCGAGGTTTTCCCGCTGCTCAGCGTGCGCGACAACCTCGTCATGGGCGACTACACACGGAGCGACCGCGATGGTGTCGCACGTGACATGGAAACGGTGTTTGCCTATTTCCCGATCCTCAAAGAGCGCAGCGCGCAAGACGCCGGCCTGCTGTCGGGCGGCCAGCAGCAGATGCTGGCGATTGCCCGCGCGCTGATGGCCAACCCCGAGCTGATCCTGCTCGATGAACCCAGCCTGGGGCTGAGCCCGAAGCTGACCAAGGAGATCTTCGAGATCGTGGTGCGCATCAACCGCGAACGCGGCACCACGATCCTGCTCGTCGAACAAAACGCGAATATGGCGCTCAACGTTGCCGACTACGGCTATGTGCTCGAAACCGGCCGCATCGTGATGGACGACACCTGCGCCAATCTGCGCGAGAAAGACGACATCAAGGAGTTTTATCTCGGCATGAAAGAAGCCGGCGTGCGTGGTGAGCGGCGCTGGAAAAAGAAGAAGAACTGGAGATGAGCAAGCTCTGGGACCTGAGTTCGATCCAGCCGGGCACGGGCATCGTGATCCCCGGCGAGACGATTCCGGCGGTTTTCTGGAATGCCGTCGAGCAGCGCCGCGACGCGACCTGGCTGCGCCAAAAAAAGTTCGGCATCTGGCAGGCGATGTCCTGGCGCGACGTCGGTGAGGCCGTCGCCGAGATCGCCGCGGGCCTGATGACGATCGGCTTCGAGCGTGGGCACACGGCGTCGATCCTGGCCAATACCTGCATCGACTGGGTGCTCGCCGACCTGGGCGTCCTGAGCTGCGGCGGGGTCTGTAGCGGCATCTACCCGACCGATGCCGCATCGCAGGTTGAATACCTCTGCACCGATTCGGGGTCATCGGTGCTGCTCGTCGAAGACGACGAACAGCTCGACAAGGCGCTCGAGGCGCGCGCCGCCTGCCCGGCGATCCGCTGGATCGTGGTCTTCGACACCAAGGGCCTGCGCGAATTCAAGGACGAAGCGGTGATCGCGCTGGCCGAGCTGCGCACTCGCGGGCGTGCGCTGCTGGCCAGTCAGCCGACGGTGGTGCGCGATGCGGTGGCGGC
>JANOKR010000110.1:0-2452 GCA_031419315.1 Betaproteobacteria bacterium | reverse complement strand
GACAAGGTCTGCTACATCGGCTGCGGCGTCACCACCGGTATCGGCGCAGTGGTCTTCACGGCCAAGGTCGAAGCCGGCGCGAACGTGGTCGTCTTCGGCCTCGGCGGCATCGGGCTGAATGTGATCCAGGGCGCCAGGATGGTGGGCGCCGACAAGATCATCGGCATCGATATCAACCCGGCGCGCGAGTTGATGGCGCGGCGCTTCGGCATGACCCATTTCATCAACCCGCTGGCGCATGCGAATGTCGTCGACGCGATCGTGCAGCTCACCGACGGTGGCGCCGACTACAGCTTCGAGTGCATCGGCAACGTGAACACGATGCGCCAGGCGCTGGAGTGCTGCCACAAGGGCTGGGGCCAGAGCGTGATCATCGGCGTCGCCGCGGGTGGGCAGGAGATCGCGACGCGGCCGTTCCAGCTGGTCACCGGCCGCGTCTGGAAGGGCTCGGCCTTCGGCGGCGCGCGTGGTCGCAGCGATGTGCCGAAGATCGTCGACTGGTATATGGACGGCAAGATCCAGATTGACCCGCTGATTACGCACACGCTGAAGCTCGAAGACATCAACGAAGGCTTCGCGCTGATGGCGCGGGGTGAGTCGATCAGGTCGGTGGTGGTCTTCTAGGCGGTGTCATGGCGGACTGCATCGAGCTGCAACTGCGCGGCGATCACATCACGCTCGATGCCCTGCTCAAGGCCAGCGGCATCGTCGGCAGCGGCGGCGAAGCGAAGGTCTTGATCAGCGAAGGCGGCGTGCGCGTGAACGGCGACATCGAGACCCGCCGTGGCCGCAAATTGCGCGCTGGCGACGAGGTGGTAGCGGGCGGCCGCCGGGTGCGTGTGCAGCCGGCTTGACGCAGGCCGGATGACGGACAGGTTGCCTGGCCGGCAAGCGTGACGGCCCACTCCTTGCCGGCGTTGTTGCTGCTCGATCCAGCAGTAAAGGCTGCCGATCCCGGCTGGGCCAGTGGCGGCCGGGCGCTGAGAAGACCCGTTCGATCGACCATCGCGGCCCGAATTTTGGACGCCACTGCCGCTGCTCGCAGAGTCGGTGCGCGGGTGGCCCGGCGGAGAGCACAAGAATTCCATAAACGTAGCCGGGACACCCGCGTGCCGGCTCTGCGCGCGCCGATGCCGCAGGCCGCGCGCCGATGTCTCAAGCCGCGCGCGAAGGCACATCCACGATGCGTCCAAGCCGCGCGCTCTGCGCAATCGCTTCCAGCGTCGCCGCGATATCGAGGCTGGCGTCTGCAGCGCGTGCAACGGCGGCGAAGTCACGCTCGGCAACCACTTTTGCAAAGGCTTCGGCAGCAAACCGAAAACCGCTGCCAACACCGGTGTGGATGTCCTCGAACGCGACGCCGTTGCCGGTGCCGCGGCGCACGCGCAACTGGCTCGGCAATTGGCCGAGCGCATCGCCGCCGGGCACATCGCTGGTGTGGTTGAGGTACTCGGTTTCGATCGTGCCGGCGCTGCCGACGACGATCGCGAGGCGGTGCTGGGCGGCGTCCATCGCGCAGGACATCTGGGCGCGGCGGCCATCGGCAAAATGCAAGGTCGCGCTGGTGCTGATGTCGACACCCGCATCGGGGCCGCCGTTGGTCCATGAAGCGTCGGCCGTCACGCGCTGCGGCGCACAACCGAAGGCCAGCCGGATGATGCTCACGGCATAACTGCCGGCGTCGAGCAGTGCGCCGCCACCGAGTTCGGGCTTGCTGCGGATATTGGTCTGCGGGTTGGCCAGCGTGAAGCCAAAACACGATTGCACCGATCGCACCGTGCCGATGGTGCCCGCGTTGAGCAACGCGACCAGCGCGCCGGTCTGCGGCTGGAACCAGTACGGGTAGGCCTCGAGCAGCATCACGCCATGCGCCCGGGCGGCGTCGAACATCGCCTGCGCCTCGGCCAAATTCAGCGCCAGCGGTTTTTCGCAGAGCACATGTTTGCCCGCCGCGGCGCACCTGATCGCCCATTCGGCATGCAGGCTGTTGGGCAGCGGGATGTAGATCGCATCGACGCCGTCGTCGGCAAGCAGGGCTTCGTAGCTGGCGTGGTGGCGGCCGATGTGGTGTGCTGCTGCAAACGCCGCCGCGGTTTCGGCGTTGCGGCTGGCCACCGCGACGATGCGCGCTTGACTGCTGGGCGCAACATCGCGGGTGAACGGCTTGGCGATATTCGCGCAGCCGAGGATGCCGATGCGCAGGGCTGGTGTTCGTTGGGATGCGGTGCTGGAATTCATACGAGGTCTCGGTGTAGGGCCGCTGGCAGCGGGCCGGCGATTGTGGCGCGGCCGATCAGCCGCTTACACCAGCCCGTCGAACATCCAGACCTCGACCATCCCACCCGCCGGCACAGACGCCTGGTCGTGCCCCAACACGATCAGCGCATTGCTTTCGCTCATGCTGCGCAGGATGCCAGCGCCCTGCGCGCCGAAGGGCTGCACCTGCCAGACG
>JANOKR010000109.1:0-13872 GCA_031419315.1 Betaproteobacteria bacterium | reverse complement strand
GCCAGCGCAGGCGCGCAGCGACAAGCGTGGGGGTCGTCATTTCAGCGCCGCGATGCGCAGGCACACCCGCGTGCCGCTGCCGCGCGCGCTGTGCACCTCGACCGCGCCGCCTTGCAGCTCGGCAATGCGCTTGACGATCGCCAGGCCGAGGCCTTTGCCACCTTCGCCGGTCGCCGGCGCTGTGCCCTGGCGCGCTTGATAGAAGCGGTCGAAGAGCTGCGGCAGGTGCTGCTCTGCGATGCCCGGGCCGGTGTCCGCCACCGTGATCTCGATCAGCCCGCCGGGTGCCGTCGGCGCCACCGCGGCGAGCGTGATGGCGTCGCCCGGACGACAGAATTTGAGCGCGTTGTCGAGCAGGTTGGCCAGCGCGCGTTCGATCAATTCGATATCGACCGTCGCCGGCACCGGACTGGTGGTGCTGGCAGCCGTGCTTGCGCTCGTGTCTGCGCTGGCGGTGGTGCTGTCCGTGGCGCCCTTTGCCATCGCCGAGCCCGCGGCATCCACGCCATCCGCCAGCACGCTCGCCAGCGTCACCCCGACGCTGCGCGCGCGCTCGGCAAAGCGCAGTTGCACGTCGTCGATGAGCTCGCGCAGGTCGACCGTCTGCAAGCGCAGCTCGAAGGCCGGTTCGTCGAGCCGCGCCAGATCACCCAGCGCCTGCACCAGGCGTGCCGCGTTATGGGTGTTGCGCAGCGCCACAGTGAGCAGCTTGCGGTCGGCGGCGCGCGCGGGGTCGCCGGCCCAGCGGGTATCGAGCGTGTCCAGGCAGGCGACGGTGGCGGTCAGCGGCGAGCGCAGGTCATGCGACAGGTTGCTCACCCCTTCGCGCCGAAAGGCGTCGAGCCGGCGCAGCGCCGCCCATTGTTCGCGCACCCGCGCGAGCAGCAGGCGGAAGGCGCCGCCGAGCTGGCCAAATTCGTCGCGCGCGCCGAGCACACTGGCCGGAAGCTCGGCCCCGGCCGAGCCTTCGAGGCTGGCCGGCGACAGGCCGGCGACGGCGTCGGTGAGCCGGCGCAGCGGCATCGTCACGGTGGCGATGACCCAGGCCGAGAGCAGCGTCGACAGCGCCACGATGCCCAGGATCAGGCCCAGCGCCGGCAGGCCAAAACCGGCCTGCACCGCGGGCCCGGCGGCGGCCGGCAATTGCCCCGGCGGGCTGACGAGGTAGAGGTAGCCGGCGACCGCTGGCGCGGGCCGGATCGTCGCGCGTTTCAAGGGCCGCGCCGCAACCACCGCATCGGCGCGGCCGCGCTCCGGGTCGTCGCCCATCACATAGGGCACACCCACCCCGGCCGCGGCCTGGCGCACCGGCTCGATCGCGACGCGGTAGCCGGCGCCCGGCGTGCGCTGGCCGCTGCTGGCCAACACCTGGCCGTCGGCGTCGAGCAGGTACAGCCGGGCGTCGGGCTCCAGAAACAGCAGGTTCGACAGCAGCGCGCTGACATGCGTGGGGTCACGCTCGTGCAGGTCGAGCAGGTTGTCGTACATGGCCACCACCCGGGCCAGGAACTCGCTGCTGCGCCGGTAGTTGATCTCGCGCTCGAAGCGCTGGTAGCCGTAGAGCACGGCGCCGATCACCAGCGCCGCGGTCAGCAAGCCGGTGGCGGCGACCGTGAGCGCCAGGCGGGTGCGGACCCTCACCGCGCGCGCTCAAGGAAATGTGGCTCCGCCACTTTCCTTGATCCCCTTGGGGGGCCGAGCCCGCACCGAGCGAGCGCCTGCGCGCTCGCGAGTGGCTGGTGAGGGCCGTCCGGCATGCTTGCCGGATGGCGGCCGGCTTCAGCCGGCCTTGGGGCAGTCATGATCACGCCGCCGGCGCGTCGCGCATCTTGTAGCCGGCGCCGCGCACGGTGAGGATCAGCTGCGGGCGCATCGGGTCGGCTTCGAGTTTGTTGCGCAGCCGGTTGATGTGGGTCGTCACGGTGTGCTCGTAACCCTCGTGTGAATAGCCCCAGACACCGTCGAGCAACTGCGCGCGCGAAAATACGTTGCCGGGGTGGCGCATGAAGTGCAGCAGCAAGTCAAATTCGAGCGCCGTGCATTCGATCGTGCGGCCCTGCCAGCGGACCTCGCGGCGCGCGCTGCAGATGCGCAGTTCGCCGTTGAAGACGTAGTTGCTGCCCGGGGCGGACCCGGCCTGCGCTTGCGCCTGGCGCAGCAGCTCGGCGCGGCGCAGCAGGGCCTTGACGCGGGCCAGCAACTCGGCCATTGAAAACGGTTTGGTCAGGTAGTCGTCGGCGCCAAGCTCCAGGCCGAGCACACGGTCGAGCTCGGTGCTCTTGGCGGTGAGCATCAGGATCGGCATCGCACGCCCGCGCGAGCGCAGCGCTTTGCAGACTTCCAGGCCGTCCATGCCCGGCATCATCAGGTCGAGCACGAGCAGGTCGCTGGCCTCGCTTTCCTGGCTGGCGAGCGCCGCCAGTCCGTCGGCGACTGCCGTGACCTCGTGGCCGGCGCCACGCAGGTTCATCACGATCAGGTCGCGGATATCGGTCTGGTCTTCGGCGACCAGGATCTTGGTGGCGGGCATGGCGGATTGTCGCGCCGCCACGGGCCGGCCTTACAGCCGCGTTGAGCGGTGGGCGCTGCATTCGTAGGCCGGATGTGATCTGGCTGTGATCTTCCGTGAGCGGCATGCGAGGTGGGCTGGCCACAGTCAGCTCCATCGCAACGGAGCCCGACATGCACACCACCCAAGCCCTGACCGCCCAGCAAGTCCCGCAGGCTGCGCGAGTCGCACAAACCGCACAAGCCGCGACCACCCCGCTCGCCCCGCTTGCGCCGCTGACGATTAGCGCCACGGAGCTGGTCAACCACCGCGCCTTCTTGGTCCGCTTTGCGCAGCGCCGCCTGAGCGACCCGGTGCTTGCCGAGGACGCGGTGCACGATGTCTTCGAGGCGGTGATCTCCGGCCGCGCGGTGTTTGCCGGCCGCTCGGCGGTGCGTTCCTGGCTGACCGCGGTGCTCAAGCACAAGATCGTCGACATCGTGCGCCGCCGGCCGATGATGGATTCGCTCGACGGCGGTGATGCCGGCGACGACAGCGACGGCGCGCCGATGCAGCGCGAGATCGAATGCCCGCACGCCGGCCCGGCGGCCTTGGCCGAGCTGCGCGAAACCCTGGCCGATACGCTCGACCAGATCGACACCCTGCCCGCCGGCTTGCGCGACGCGGTCAGGCTGCGCCTCATCGACGACCGCGAGACGGCCGATGTCTGCCAGGCGCTGGCGATCAGCGAAGAGAACCTGTTCGTGCGCCTGCACCGGGCGCGCAAGGCGCTGCTGGCCGCGGCCGCCGCCAGCCTCAAGGCTGGGCGAGGATCCAGCCCGCCGCGCGCTCGGCGATCATCAGCGTGGGCGAGTTTGTATTGCCACTCGTGATCGTCGGCATCACGCTGGCGTCGGCAATGTGCAGGCCGGCAATGCCGCGCACCGCCAGCCGCGGGTCGACTACCGCCAGCGGATCGTCGGCACGGCCCATCCGGCAGGTGCCCACCGGATGGAAGATCGTGGTGCCGATATCGCCAGCCAGGCGCGCCAGCTCGTCGTCGCTCTGGTACTGCGGGCCGGGTTTGATCTCCTGCGGCGCGTATTTCGCCAATGCCGGCTGGGCCACGATGCGGCGCGTCAGGCGCAGCGAGTCGGCGGCGACAAGCCGGTCTTCGGGTGTGCTCAGGTAGTTCGCCAGGATGCCCGGCGCCACGCTGGCGTCGTTGCTGCGGATGTGCACTGCGCCGCGCGCCGTCGGGTTGAGGTTGCACACACTTGCGGTGAAGGCCGGGAATTTGTCGAGCGGCTCGCCAAACGCCGGCAGGCTCAAGGGCTGCACGTGGTACTGCACGTTCGGCCAGGCGTGCGCCGCTGAAGAGCGCGCAAAAGCGCCAAGCTGCGACGGCGCCATGCTCATCGGGCCGCTGCGGCGCAGCAGGTATTCGATAGCGATCGCGGCCTTGCCGACGAGGCTGTTGGCCTGCACGTTGAGGGTCTTCACGCCGGTCACGCCAAACACCGCGCGGATCTGCAAATGGTCTTGCAGGTTTTCGCCGACGCCCGGCAGCGCGTGCACCGGCTCGATGCCGTGGCGCTGCAACAGCGCCGGCGCGCCGACACCCGACAGCTCCAGGATCTGCGGCGTGCCGACCGCGCCGGCGGCCATCACGACGCTGCGCGTGGCGGCAGCGCGCAGCGGCGCCCCCGGCGCGGGCAGCAGCTCGACGCCGGTGCAGCGCAGGCCGCCGTCGCCGCTGCGATCAAACGTTAGCCGCCGCACCTGTGCGCCAGTCCAGACCTGCAAATTGGGGCGCCTGACCACCGGGCGCAAAAAGGCCTTGCTCGCATTCCAGCGCACGCCGCTTTTCTGGTTGACTTCGAAATAACCGACACCTTCGTTGTTGCCGGTGTTGAAGTCCTCGCTGGCCGGGATGCCGGCCTGCTGCGCGGCCTGCGAAAAAGCGTCGAGGATGTCCCAGCGCACCCGCGGGCGTTCGATCCGCCACTCGTGGCCGGCGCCGTGCAGCGCAGAGTTGCCGCGCCAGTGGTCTTCGTGTTGGCGAAAAACCGGCAGGCAGTGGTCCCAGCGCCAGCTGTCGTCGCCGGTGGCTGCGGCCCAGCCGTCGTAGTCGCGGGTCTGGCCGCGCATGTAGATCATGCCGTTGATGCTGGAGCTGCCGCCGAGCACCTTGCCACGTGGATAACGCAGCCGGCGGCCGTTGAGGCCGGGGTCGGCGTCGGTCTGGTAGAGCCAGTCAGTGCGCGGGTTGCCGATGCAGTACAGATACCCGACCGGGATGTGGATCCAGACATAGTCGTCGTGGCCACCGGCTTCGATCAACAACACCCGCCGCGCCGGGTCGGCACTCAGCCGGTTGGCGAGCAGGCAGCCGGCGGTGCCAGCGCCGACGACGATGTAGTCGTAAGTCGGGGTGTCGGGCGGAACGGGCGAAATGGGCGTATCGGGCATGGCGACGATGGTATGCCCGCTGTGGCCCGGCGCCGTCGCCGCGGCATCAACGCAGCGTCGGGCTGGCCAGGATCGGGAACAGCTTGACCAGCCCGTCGGCGAGCAACTCGACGGCCATCGCCGCCAGCATCAGGCCCATCAGCCGCGTCATGACATTGATGCCGGTGCGCCCGAGCACCTTGGCGATGCGCCCCGAGGCCGAGAAGACGATGTAGATGATCAAGCCGATCACGATGCCATGCCCGACCAGCACCGCATGCTCCCACCAGTGACGGGTTTTTTCGGCATAGATCACGACCGTCGATATCGTCGCCGGCCCGGTCAGCAGCGGGATCGCCAGCGGGACCACCGCGATGCTCGCCCCGGCGTCGACTTTCTCGTCGCCTTCGGAGACGTCGGTGGGTTTGCTTTCGGCCGGTTGCGCGTTGAGCATCGCCAGCGAGCTGATCAACAGCAAGGTGCCGCCGCCGACCTGGAAGCTGGCAATGCTGATGCCAAAAAAATCGATCAGCTTGAGCCCGGCGACGGCGCTGACGGCGATCACACAGAAGGCCGTGAAAGCGCTGATGCGGATCGTGCGCTGGCGCTGCGCGCGGCTGAAGGTCTGCGTGAAGTGGATGAAAAACGGCACCACGCCGATCGGGTTGACGATCGCCAGCAGGGCGATGAGCGGTTTGTACAGGTCCATCAGCGGTCGGCCATCGTACCCGGGGCGGTGGCGGGCGTGACGGTCGGCGGCGCACCTCGGTCGTCGATACCGAGCACCAGCACTACCGCGCAGGCGCCGCGCAGCGTGACCAGCGCCGGCAGCACCAGTGCCAGCGCAAAAACCACGCCGCCGCCGATCAGCGCCGCCGCGCCATGGGCCGACTGCGCGGCCGGCGCGCCAGCCGCGCCCATGCTGCGCAGGCCATAACCAAAGAGCCCGGCCATCAACTGCTGCGGCGGGATGTCCAGGCCGCCGACAAACACCGCCAGAAAGGTCAGCCCCTTGGCGCCGGCCATCACCACTGCCGCCGAAAGCGCCGCGACAGCGCTGGCGACCAGCGCCACCATGGCCAACATCAGCGCCGCCAGCAAAAGACGCCGACGCAACAAGGCCAGCAGCCAATGCAACGTTGGCATCACTCTCAGGCCCGACCACACGGCCGGCCCGGCCAGCGGCGCCACGACGGCGGCGAGCACGACCAGCGAGACCCCGACGGCGACCACCGTGGCCGGCGCGGCGACGCCAAAAAGCACTGCCCCCGGCACGACGCCAATCACATCCGGTCGCGCCAGCCAGACCAGCCCGGCGGCCGCGGCGATCAGCAATAGTGGCAGCGCGGCCGCGACCAGCAAGACCAGCAGCAGCCGGTGCCCGACCAGCAACGCGTCGTGTCCGGCAGCCAGGGTGCCGCGCACCGGTGCGCCGCGGGCCTGGTCCATCAGCTGCAGGCCGGTGGCACTGACCCCGTAAAAGGCGACAAACGCTGCCAGTGCGGCCTGCGCCGCGCCCCAGAGTGCGGTGCCGCGCCCGAGCGAGACCTCGGCGCTGGCCAGCAGCAGGCCGGCAGCGGCGAAGGTACCGAGCAAGGTGAACAGCGCGGCGCCGTTGCGCAGCGCGTCGAGCGCGCCCAGGATCACGAACATCGGCGTGTCGCCATGCGGGCGCGGCGCGGCGCGGCCGGCGGCGGCTGGGGCGCTGGTGGCGTCCGGGATCGGGGTCGGCGGATCGGTCTGGTTCATGGTGCGCAGTCTGGTTTCATCTGCGGCGCCTGCGGGTATTTCCGGGGCACCAAAACAACACTTGTCGCGCCCCGCCTTTGGCACAACTGGCGCGAACGCTCGATAATCCCCGGTTCGTGTCTGGACTCCACGCCTGAAGCGGACTTTTTGTGATGCCGGGTTGAAGCTCCACATGTTCTTGTTGGTTTAGTGAGAAAGAGGCTTCCCGGTGGGAAACAAACTTTACGTGGGCAATCTGGCCTATTCGGTGCGCGACGACTCGCTTCTGCAAGCGTTTGCGCAATTTGGCACCGTCCAGTCGGCGAAGGTCATGATGGACCGCGATACCGGCCGTTCGAAGGGCTTCGGCTTTGTCGAGATGGGCACCGACGCCGAGGCGCAAGCCGCCGTCAACGGCATGAACGGGCAACCGCTCGAAGGCCGTGCGATCGTCGTCAACGAGGCTCGCCCTCGTGAACAGCGTCCGGGTGGCTTTGGTGGTGGCGCTGGCGGCGGTGGCGCCGGCGGTGGCGGCGGCTACGGTGGTGGTGGCGGTGGCCGCTCTGGCGGTGGTGGCGGCTACGGCGGCGGCGGCAGTGGTGGCGGCGGCGGTTACGGCGGCGGCGGTGGTGGCGGCGGTCGCAGCCCCTACGGCGGCGGTGGTGGCGGTGGCCGCTCTGGCGGCGGTGGTGGTGGTTACGGCGGTGGCGGCGGCAGCGGTAGCCGCGGCGGCTACTGATCCACCTGCATTGACTGGTTGGGCAGCCCGCTGCCCGACTTTGATATCCGGATTCAGGGCGACAGCGTGCAAACGCTGCCGCCCTTTTCATTTGGGGCCCGGCCCGCGCCTGAGGGCCTATTCACCCCGCCGCTTCTTGCGCCCGCGGCCGGCGAACAGTTTGTCGAACAGCGGATTCGGCAGCAGACGCAGGAGCTTGGCCACGATCGCCATCTGCCAGGGGATGACGCGGTAGCTGGCGCGCGACTCGATAGCGCCAAAGGCACGGTCGGCAAAACTGTCGGCGGATATCAAAAACGGCATCGGATAAGGATTTCGCGCGGTCAGCGGTGTCGCGATATACCCCGGCAGCAGGGTCACCACATGCAGACCCGAAGCCGCGACTTCGCCGCGCAGGCTTTCGCAATAAGCGACCACGGCGGCCTTGCTCGCGCAGTAGGCGCCATGCCCGGGCATGCCGCGGATCGCGGCGACGCTGGCGATGCCGACCAGCGTGCCGGCGCGCCGCTCGCGCATCAACGTGATGAAGGGATGAAAGGTCGCCGCCAGGCCGACGTTGTTGGTGGCAAAGGTTTCGCGCATGACGTCGAGGTCGCCACGTTGTGCGGTGTCCATGCCGACGCTGATGCCAGCGTTGGCGATGACGACGTCCGGCAAACCCTGCATCTCGATGCAGCGCCGGCCGGCGGCGGCAATGCTGTCGGGGTCGGCGACATCGGCGGCGTAGACCTGCGCCTGCACCGCGTCGTAACCCTGCGCCCTTGCCCAGGCTTCGGTCTCGGCAACGCGCCGCGCGACCAGCGCCAGGCGCCAGCCGGCGCGCGCAAACCTCGCCGCCAGCGCCTGCCCGATGCCGCTGGAAGCGCCCGTGATGAAGACCAACGGCGCGGTGACTCGTGAACCTTCGTGCTGCGCACTCCGGAATTCGCCTTTCGGGCGGCCGGGCAGGCTCACCGCGCTTTACCGCCCACCGGCGCAAACACGACCCGCATCGGGCCCTTGAGCTCGAGCAGCCGCGCCAGGTTGTCAAAGCTGATGCCACCGGCGCGCATCTCGTTGGTGCCGACGCGCAGCTTCACCGGCAGATGCGAGGTCAGCCGTTCGGTGTCAAAAAAGGCGTGCAAAAACTCGCTGTCGATTTCAATTGGCGCGCCATCGAGGGTGATGCTGCGCACCGTCGCGCCACCGAGCAACTGGACTTCGGTGGCATCGCCATTGGCCAGCGCACGCTGCGCGGTGGCCACGGTGACACGCCCGTCGGGTGCAAAGGCGCGGATCGTGACGGTGTCGATCTCGATCCGGTCGGTGGCCGGAAAGTGGCGCATGCGCTGGCCCTCCAGCCGCACCTTCAAGCGCCCATCGGCGGCAAACCGCTGCACCGAAAAACCGGTCATCGTGTAGTCGGGGTCGCTGCGCGCGGCGGTGGCTGCACGCGGTGCCAGCGGGCCGGGCGAGTTTTTGACCAGCCACCAGGTGCCCAGCGCGAGCACCAGCATCAACAGCAGCGGCAGGTAACTCGTCAAGATGTCGCGCAAGCGTAGCCGCAGGCGCAGCGACCAGGGCAGCATTTCACGCGGCGGCGGCGGCCGGCCGCCGGGCACCGGGCCGAGCTGGATCGGCACCTCGGGCAGGTCGGGCAGGTTGAGTTCGATGCCGGCCGCGGTCATTGGGGCACCCTAAGGCACGGCCCGCCCACAGCGGCGGTCCGTGTCCGGGCGCACTCCCGCCAACGGGGAATTCGCCCTCGGGAAACCCTCGGCGCTCATCGTGTATCCAGACTGTCCTGCGCGTCGGCGTTGAGCAGGCCGGCATACCGGCCGGCGGCGATGAGCAGCAGGTCGCAGAACTCGCGCGCCGCGCCGTGGCCGCCTGCCGCCGTGGTGACATGGTGTGCGACGGCTTTGACTTCGGCGTGTGCGTTGGCGGGAGCGCATGCAAAACCGACGCGGCGCAGCAGCGGCAGGTCGGGCCAATCGTCACCGATCGCGGCGACCTGCGGCCAGTCGAGTTGCAGCCTGGCCAGCAGTCCCTGCGCCGCAGCCAGCTTGTCGTGCGCGCCGTAAACCGCATGCAGCAGGCCGAGATCGGCAACCCGCCGGCGCACCGCGCCGGAGTCGCGGCCGGTGATCACGATCGGCACGATGCCACCACGCGCGAGCAGCTTCAGGCCATGGCCGTCGAGGGTCGAAAAGGCTTTGACGGTCTCGCCACCTTCGCCGATATACAGGCGCCCGTCGGTGAGCACGCCGTCGACGTCGAAGATCGCGGCTTGCATGCCTAAGGTGCTGCTTGAAGTGTCGCCTGACGCACTGCCAGCCCCACCACCAGGCGCCGCCCCCTGCGCACGCAGCAGCAGCTCAGGTGGAAAGTTGAGGGCCGGTTTCAGCATCTCAATACCGCCCGGCCGTTCCGAAGGTACTGAGCGCCCCCTGGGGGGAGCGCCGAAGGCGCTTCGGGGGGGTTCATTCAAATCACCTTGGCGCGCATCAGGTCGTTGCTGTTCAAAGCGCCGATCGCGCGGCCGGCTTCGTCGACGACGATGACGCCGGTGATGCGGTGCTGCTCCATCAGATCGGCGGCATCCACCGCAAGCGCATCGGCACGCACGAGCCTGGGCTTCGGGTACATCACGTCGGCGGCGGTGAGCGCACGCAGGTCGGCGCCACGCTCGATGAGCCGGCGCAGGTCACCGTCGGTGAAGATGCCCAGCACTTCGCGGTCTTGGCCCAGCACGGCGGTAAAACCGAGGCCCTTGTCGCTGATCTCGCGCAGCATCTCGGGCACACCGGTGGCGGGGCCGACGCGGGGTAACTCATCGCCGCTGCGCATCAGGTCGCGCACATGCATCAGCAGCTTGCGGCCCAAGCTGCCGCCGGGGTGCGAGCGTGCAAAGTCCTCGGGCTCAAAACCGCGTGCGTCGAGCAGCGCCACCGCGAGCGCGTCGCCAAGCGCCATCTGCGCGGTTGTGCTCGCGGTCGGCGCCAGGTTCAGCGGGCAGGCCTCCTGGTCGACGGCGCTGGAAATCACGATGTCGGCATGCAACGCGAGTGCCGAGCCGGGCGCGCCGGTCATCGCCACCAGCGTCACGCCGATGCGGCGCACTGCCGGCAGGATGGCGGCGAGCTCGTCGCTTTCGCCACTGTTGCTGATCGCCAGCACGACGTCGCCCGGCGTGACCATGCCCAGGTCGCCATGGCTGGCCTCGCCGGCGTGGACAAAAAAAGCCGGCGTCCCGGTCGACGCCAGCGTCGCTGCGATCTTGCGCCCGACATGGCCGCTCTTGCCCATGCCCATCACGATGGTGCGGCCGCGGCAATTGAGCATCGCCTGTACGGCGCGCGTAAAACCCACGCCCTGGCGCGCGCTCAAGGCCAGCAGCGCGCGCGCTTCGATCTCGAAGGTCTGCGCGGCCAGGGCGAGCGCCCGCGCGGCGTCAAATCGCCCGGGTTCGCCCGGGGCCGGCGTGGGGGTATTCAAGGGGCGGCGTCCGATAGCATTGAGGTTCTCATCGGCGGTCTTGTCGGCGTTGTGATCGGGCGTCCTCGTTGGGCGCGCGCATGCGGCAATGTCGTCGGGCATGCCGGGCATTCTAGGAGCCTGCTCCCCAAGCCATGGCCACGACTCTCGAACTGGTGCTGCTCTACCTCGTCGCCGCGGTTGCCGGCGTCGTTGTCTGCCGCTCGCTGAAGCTGCCGCCGATGCTGGGTTACCTGGTCGTCGGGGTACTCATCGGCCCCAACGCATTGGCCTTGGCCAAGGACACCGCCGGCGTCAAATACCTGGCCGAGTTCGGCGTTGTCTTCCTGATGTTCGTGCTCGGCCTTGAATTCAACCTGAACAAGCTGCGCAGCATGCGCAGCCTGGTCTTCGGCCTGGGTTCGAGCCAGGTGTTGATCACGATGGCCGGCGCGCTGCTCGGCCACTTCTTGCTGCTGTGGCTGTTTTCGTTCACCGCCCGCGCGTGGGAGCTGAGCTGGCAAGGCGCGATCGTGCTCGGCGGCGCTTTTGCGATGTCGAGCACCGCGATCCTGGTCAAGCTGATGAGCGAGCGGCTCGAGCTCGAAAGCGAACATGGCAAACGGGTGCTCGGCGTGCTGCTGTTCCAGGACCTGGCCGTGGTGCCGCTGCTGGTGGTCGTGCCCGCGCTCGGCTCGGGCACCGAAGACCTGGCCCGTGCGCTGGGCTTCGCTTTTGTCAAAGCCGCGGTGCTGCTGACGCTGCTGCTGGTCGGCGGGCAGAAGGTCATGCGCTGGTGGCTGACGCTGGTCGCACGGCGCAAGAGCGAAGAGCTGTTTGTGCTCAACCTGCTGCTCATCACGCTCGGCCTGGCGTACCTGACCGAGGTCGCCGGGCTGTCGCTGGCGCTGGGCGCGTTTGTCGCCGGCATGCTGGTCGCCGAGACCGAATACAAACACCAGGTCGAGACCGACATCCGGCCTTTTCACGACGTCCTGCTGGGCCTGTTTTTCATCACCATCGGCATGAAACTCGACTGGCGCCCGGTGCTCGACCAGTGGTTCCTGGTGCTGCTGATGACGAGCCTGCCGGTGCTGGCGAAATTTGCGCTCATCGCTGGCCTGGCGCGGGCCTTTCGGGCCTCACCCGGCGTTGCCCTGCGCACCGGCCTGTACCTGGCGCAGGCCGGCGAGTTCGGTTTTGTGCTGCTCACCTTGGGCGCCGAACATCGCCTGATCGCACCGCAGTGGATGAGCCCGGTGCTTGCGAGCATGGTGCTGTCGATGTTGGCAGCGCCGTTTTTGGTGATGTACAGCAACCGCATCGTGAATCGCCTGTCGGCCAGCGACTGGATGTTGCAATCGGTGGCGCTGACCGCGATCGCCAAGAAGTCGATCGCCGCCGAGGCCCACGTCATCATCTGCGGCTACGGGCGCAGCGGCCAGAACCTGGCACGCCTGCTCGAACAGGAGCGCATCCCCTACATGGCGCTGGATCTCGACCCCGACCGCGTGCGCCAAGCCGCCGCCGCCGGCCAGAGTGTGGTCTTTGGTGACGCGGCAAGGCTGCAAAGCCTGATGGCTGCCGGGCTGGCGCGAGCGAGTGCCGTCGTCGTGACGTACCACGACACGCCGTCGGCGCTGAAGATCCTGAAGCTGGTGCAGTCGCATGCCGAAAAAACCCCGGTCGTCGTGCGCACCGTCGACGACACCGACCTCGACCGCCTCAAGGCCGCCGGCGCCACCGAGGTCGTGCCCGAAGCGATCGAGGGCTCCTTGATGCTCGCCGGTCACGCACTGGCCCTCGTCGGCGTGCCGATGCAGCGCGTCATCCGCATCACCCGCGACGCCCGTGATGCGCGCTACAGCCTGCTGCGCGGCTACTTTCACGGCGCTGACGACGATACGATCAACGAGCTGCAGCAGGCGCGTTTGCTCAGCGTCACGCTGCCAGCCGCAGCACGCTGCATCGGCGCGCCGCTGGCCAGCCTGGCGCTGCACGCGGTCGGGGTGCAGGTGGTGTCGATCCGGCGCGCCGGCGCCGGGGTCGTCGACGCCGACGAAAATCATCTGCTCGCCGCCAGCGACACGCTGGTGCTTTCCGGCTTGCCCGAGCCTCTGGCGCTGGCCGAAGAAAAGCTCCTTGGTGGCTGAGCCGTCATCGATCACGCGGCGCGATGGCCTGCTGCTCGGGGCGGGATTTGTACTCGCTGGCGGCGCCTCGGCGCAGGCCGTTCAGCCGCCCAGCGCCGCATCGCAAACTGAATCACCAACCGCATCGCCAACTGATCCGCGCAGCGATTCTGGCGCCGCCTTTCGCGCACTGCGTGCTGGCGCTGCGGTCTTGCTGCTGCGCCATGCGCAGACCGACCCGGGTGTCGGCGACCCCCCCGGCTGGCGGCTCGGCGATTGTGCGAGCCAGCGCAACTTGAGCGCTGCCGGGCGCGCGCAGGCCGCGGCGATCGGCGTGCTGTTTCGCCAGCACCGGTTGCGCCCGCGCGCGGTGCGATCGAGCCCCTGGTGCCGCTGCATCGACACCGCCCAGCTGGCTTTTGGCCGCGCCGAACCGTGGCCCGCGCTGGCCTCGTTTTTTGACGATCGCAGCACTGAGCCGGCACAGACCAGCAGCCTGCTAGACGCGCTGGCTAGGGCGCCAGCCGGCGGCTTCGAGGTCTGGGTCACGCACATGGTCAATATCGTCGCGCTCAGCGGCGAATCGGTGGCCATGGGCGAAGGGCTGGTGGTGTCGCTGGCCGGCGGCAGGATTCACAATCGCGCTCGCCTGAAACCACCGCCGGGGCCGACTTGACCACCGAAAACCAAACACTCGCCGACAGCCGGCTGGCGCCCGCCGACTACATCAAGCGCCATATCCGCACCGTGCCCGACTGGCCCGAGGCCGGGGTGCAGTTCCGCGACATCACGCCGCTGCTGGCCAACCCGCGGGTCTTTCGGGTTTTGATCGACCAGTTTGTGCATCGCTACTTCGATGTCAGGCCGACCGCGGTGGC
>JANOKR010000108.1:0-1665 GCA_031419315.1 Betaproteobacteria bacterium | reverse complement strand
GCCGTTTTCCGACCCGATGGCCGATGGCCCGGTGATCCAGAAGGCCAGCGAACGTGCGTTGGCGCGTGGTGTCGGGCTCAGCCAAGTACTCGGCTGGGTGCGTGAATTCCGCGGCACCAATGCCCACACGCCGGTGGTGTTGATGGGCTATGCCAACCCGATCGAACGCTTTGACCAGCGCGCCGGCAGCGATGCTTTTGTCGACGCCGCTGCGGCCGCGGGGGTTGACGGCGTGCTCGTCGTCGACTACCCGCCAGAAGAGTGCGAAGCGTTCGCGGCGGCGATGAAAGCACGCGGCCTCGATCTGATCTTTTTGCTCGCGCCGACGTCGACGGAGGCGCGCATGCAGGCCGTCGGCCGCATCGCCAGTGGCTACGTCTACTACGTCTCGCTCAAAGGCGTCACCGGTGCCGGCCATCTCGACACCGCCGCGGTGGCTGCGGCGGTGCCGCGCATCCGCGCCCATGTCAAGGTGCCGGTCGGGGTGGGCATTGGCATTCGTGATGCCGCGTCCGCACGCGCGGTGGCACAGTGCGCCGACGCGGTGGTGATCGGCAGCCGGCTGGTGCAGCTGCTCGAAGCCGGCCCGGTGGACAATGCGCCCGTCGCGGCGCGCGACTTCATGCGCGAGATTCGCGTAGCCCTGGACGCTTGAGGAGTACCGATGAGCTGGTTGGACAAACTGCTGCCGCCGAAGATCCAGCAAACCGATCCGAGCGAGCGCCGCACGGTGCCCGAAGGGCTGTGGATCAAATGCCCGTCTTGCGAGACGGTGCTCTACAAAACCGACCTTGAGCAGAATATCAATGTCTGCCCGAAATGCAGCCACCACCACCGCGTTGGCGCGCGGGCCCGGCTCGATGCTTTTCTCGACGCCGAAGGGCGCTACGAGATTGGCCAGGAAGTGCTGCCCGTCGATCCATTGAAATTCCGCGACAGCAAGAAGTACCCCGAGCGCCTCAAAGCCGCACTCGAAACGACTGGCGAGACCGACGCGCTGATCGTCGTCGGCGGTGCGGTGATGAGCGTGCCGCTGGTCGTGGCCTGTTTCGAGTTCGACTTCATGGGCGGCTCGATGGGCTCGGTGGTCGGCGAGCGTTTTGTGCGTGGTGTCGAGACCGCGGTCGAGCAGAAGGTGCCGTTTGTGAGCTTCGCCGCGTCGGGCGGCGCGCGCATGCAAGAAGGCATCCTGAGCCTGCTGCAGATGGCCAAGACCAACGCCTCGTTGACGCGCCTGGCGCAGGCCGGTCTGCCCTACATCAGCGTGCTCACCGACCCGACGATGGGCGGCGTGTCGGCGAGTTTTGCCTTCATGGGCGATGTCGTCATCGCCGAGCCCAAGGCGCTGATCGGTTTTGCCGGCCCGCGGGTGATCGAAAACACCGTGCGCGAGACCTTGCCCGAAGGATTTCAGCGCTCGGAATTTCTGCTCGGCACGGGGGCCATCGACATGATCATCGACCGCCGCGAACTGCGCCCGACGATCGCCAAGCTGCTCGCCAAGTTGCTGCGCCAGAGCGCCGACGCAGTAGCTTGAGATGACGACCCCCACGCTTGTCGCTGCGCGCCTGCGCTGCCCCCCGGGGGGGCGTCAGGCCGCTCGGGGCGGACCGGCGCTGGCCTGAGCTCTCCTCCAGCGCGCCGGCCATGACCTTGCCCAGCACG
>JANOKR010000107.1:0-18968 GCA_031419315.1 Betaproteobacteria bacterium | reverse complement strand
CACCGGGGCCGGCGCGCGGGTGGCGGCGCAGTTGCAGTCGATCGACGAGTTGCGCCACTTCCAGACCGAGACGCATGCGATCTCGCACTACAACAAATACTTCAACGGCCTGCACAGCGCCAACCACTGGTTCGACAACGTGTGGTACTTGTCGGTGCCGAAGTCGTTCTTCGAGGATGCCTACACCGGCGGGCCGTTCGAGTTCCTCACCGCTGTGAGTTTCTCGTTCGAATACGTGCTGACCAACCTGTTGTTCGTGCCCTTCATGTCGGGCGCGGCGCACAACGGCGACATGTCGACAGTGACGTTCGGCTTCTCGGCGCAGTCGGACGAGTCGCGCCACATGACGCTGGGCATCGAGTGCATCAAGTTCATGCTCGAGCAGGACCCGGCGAATGTGCCGATCGTGCAGCGCTGGATCGACAAATGGTTCTGGCGTGGTTACCGCCTGCTGACGCTGGTGGCGATGATGCAGGACTACATGCTGCCGCGCCGCGTGATGAGCTGGAAGGAAGCCTGGGAGATGTACGCCGAGAGCAACGGCGGTGCGCTGTTCAAGGATCTCTCGCGTTACGGCATCCGCGAGCCCAAGGGCTGGAAGGACGCCTGCGAAGGCAAGGACCACATCAGCCACCAGGCCTGGGCCACCTTCTACCAGTACAGCCACGCAGCCGCCTTCCACACCTGGATACCCGGGCAGGATGAGATGCAGTGGCTGTCGCAGAAGTACCCCGACAGCTTCGACCGCTACTACCGCGGGCGCTTCGAACATTGGGCCGCGGTTCACCGCAAAGACGGCCGCTGGTTCAACCCCGGCCTGCCGATGTTGTGCCAGATCTGCCAGGTGCCGATGATGTTCACCGAGCCGGGTGACGCCGCGCAGTTGTGCTTCCGCGAGACCAGTTACCACGGCATGAAGTACCACTTCTGCTCGAGCCATTGCAAGGAGATCTTCGACTTCGAGCCGCGCAAATACACCCAGGCCTGGCTGCCGGTACACCAGATCTTTCAGGGCGCTTGTTACCCCGACGACATCAACCCCGCGTCCCCCGGCGACAGCCCGGTGCGCGAAGTGCTGCGCTACTACGGCGTCAAGGGCGGGGCCGACAACGGTGACTTCTCGGGCAGCCCCGACAGCCGCAACTTCGCCGCCTGGCGCGGTGACAAACCCGTCGCCGGCGGGGTCAAATGATGGGCGCCGTCTTGCCCGTTGACGGCCTGCTCAGCATCGGCGAATACCCCTTGCGCCAAGCCGATACCGAAGACCGCTTTTTTGGCAACCGGCTGATCTACGTCGCCTGGGAAAACCACCTGATGTACGCGGCCCCGTTCTGCCTGCCGCTGCCGCCGACGCTGCCCTTCGGCGCCTTGGTGCGCGATGTCCTGCCCGAGTTGTACGGCGAGCATCCGGAGTTCGAGCAGATCGATTGGCAGCGCACCGACTGGTTCAACTCGGCGCAGCGTTTCAGGCCCGACTTCGGCAAGTCGCTCGAGCACCATGGCCTGGCCCACAAGTCGCTCATCCGCTTCCGCACCCCGGCGCTCGAAGGCATCAAGCGCAGCGTGGCGCCCGGACGGCAAGCTTTCTGAGATCCCCCAGGAAATGTCTTCGACATTCCCGCCCCCAGGGGTCAATCAAAGTGGCAAAGCCACATTTGCTTGAGATATCGGCATGAGCTACCAACTCACGATTGAGCCGCTCGGCGCCACGATCGAGGTCGAGGACGGCCAGACCCTGCTCGACGCCGCGCTGCGCCAGGGCATCTATATCCCGCATGCCTGCGGCCACGGGCTGTGCGGCACCTGCAAGGTCGAGGTCATCGACGGCGAGGTCGAACATGGCGCGGCAAACCCGTTTGCGCTGTTGGACTTCGAGCGTGACGGCGGCAAGACCCTCGCTTGTTGTGCGACGCTGCAAAGCGATGCCACCATCGAGGCCGATATCGACGAAGAGCCGGATGCTGAAGTCATCCCGGTACGCGACTTCGACACCACCGTATCGCGTATCGAGCGCCTCACGCCCACCATCAAGGGCATCTTCCTCAAGCTCGACCAGCCGATCCACTTCCAGGCCGGGCAGTATGTCCAGGTGATGATTCCCGACGTCGACGCCGGGCGGCCTTTTTCGATCGCCAATTCGCCGGCCCAGGTCGAGGCCAGCGGTGAGGTCGAACTCAACGTGCGCATCGTCGCTGGCGGGCCCGGCACCAAATTCCTGCACGAGTCGCTGAAGGTCGGTGACCGGCTGCGCATCTCCGGCCCCTACGGGCGCTTCTTCGTGCGCAAGTCGGCGCCGCTGCCGATGATCTTCATGGCCGGCGGCTCCGGGTTATCGAGCCCACGTTCGATGATCCTGGACCTGATTGAGAGCGGCAGCCGGCTGCCGATCACGCTGGTCTACGGCCAGCGCTCGCTCGACGAGCTGTACTACGACGCCGAGTTCCGCGCGCTCGCCGCGCGGCATCCACATTTCAGCTATGTGCCGGCGCTGTCCGACGCCCCTGGCGGCAGCGCGTGGAGCGGCGCGCGTGGCTTCGTACACGACGTGGCGAAAGCCCACTTCAACGCCAACTTCGCCGGCCACAAAGCCTACCTGTGCGGGCCGCCGGTGATGATCGAAGCCTGCATCGCCGCCCTGATGCAGGCCCGGCTTTACGAGCGTGACATCTACACCGAGAAGTTTCTCTCGGCGGCCGACACCCAGCAGCAGCGCAGCCCGCTGTTCAAGCGGGTCTGAAGGCCGGCCACGATGTTCTACGACAGCCGTCCCAAGGTCACCGTGCAGATCGCGCAGACCGGCGAGTGTTATCCCTGCGCGACCACCGAGAGCCTGCTCGCGGGCATGTTGCGGCTGGGTCGCCGGGGCATCCCGGTGGGCTGTGTCAGCGGCGGCTGCGGGGTGTGCAAGGTGCGCATCGTCGAAGGCAGCGTGAGCCCGCTCGGGCCGGTCAGCCGCGCCCATGTGAGTGTCGATGAAGCGGCCCGCGGCTACACGCTGGCCTGCCGTGTGGCGCCGCTGGGTGCGGTGCGGCTCGAGGTGGCGGGCAAATTCAAGAAACCATTTTCGAAAGGGTTCGCCACGGTGGCGGGCCAGGTGTCTGGTGAACAACAAGGAGACTCATGATGGGTGTGATGCGAATCGGGCATGCCAGCCTGAAGGTGATGGACATGGCGGCCGCGTTGAAGCACTACGAAAACGTGCTGGGCATGAAAGTGACGATGCAGGACAAGGCCGGCAACGTCTACCTGAAGTGCTGGGACGAGTGGGACAAATACTCGGTGATCCTGACGCCATCGGACCAGGCGGGCATGAACCATGTCGCCTACAAGGTGCGCCGCGACAGCGATCTCGATGCGCTGCAACTGAAGATCGAGGCCTTCGGCATCACGACCAGCATGCTGCCCGAAGGCACCCTGCCAGCCACCGGCCGGATGCTGCAGTTCAACCTGCCCAGCGGTCATGAGATGCGGCTGTTTGCGATGAAGGAATGTGTCGGCACCGATGTCGGCTCGACCAACCCCGACCCCTGGCCCGACGATATCAAGGGCGCCGGCGCGCACTGGCTCGACCATGTCCTGCTGATGTGCCCGTTCGACCCCGGTCAGGCCCTCAACAAAGTCGCCGAAAACACCAAATTCTTCATCGACGTGCTCGACTTCTTCGCGACCGAACAGATCACCGTCGGCCCCGGCGGCGCGTTCCAGTTGGCCTCGTTTCTGTCGTGCTCGAGCAAGCCGCACGACATCGCCTTTGTCGGCGCGCCGACCGCCGGCATCCACCACCTGTCGTTTTTACTCGACTCCTGGCACGACATTCTGAAAGCCGGCGATGTGATGGCCAAGAACAAGGTGCGCATCGATGTCCCGCCCACGCGCCATGGCATCACACGCGGCGAGACGATCTATTTCTTCGACCCTTCGGGCAACCGCAACGAAACCTTCGCCGGCCTGGGTTACCAGGCACAACGCGATCGGCCGCTGACGACCTGGACCGAAGACGAAGTCGCACGCAGCATTTTTTATCACACCGGGGTGCTGCCGGAATCGTTCACGTCGGTCTACACCTGAACCCTGCCGCGCCCTGCCGCGCCCTGCCGGCCCGGCCCGGCAGGGCGGGGTCGACCCGGCCGTCGGCCGGCCGGCCAAGGCATCGGATTGAATTGAAGCCATGAAACAGTTTCTGAATTTCATCGGTGGCGAATTTGTCGCCACTGGCAAGACCTTCGCCAAACGCGCACCGGTCGACAACCACGTCATCGGCCAGGTCCACGAAGCCGGCCGCGCCGAGATCGACGCCGCGGTCGCGGCCGCGCGGGCGGCATTGCAGGGTGACTGGGGCCGCATGAGCGTGGTCAAACGCGTCGACCTGCTGTACGCGGTGGCCGACGAGATCAACCGCCGTTTCGACGAATTCCTCGAAGCCGAACTCGCCGACACCGGCAAGCCACGCAGCCTGGCGTCGCACATCGACATCCCGCGCGGCGCGGCCAACTTCAAGGTCTTCGCCGATATCGTCAAAAACGTGCCGACCGAAAGTTTCCAGATGACGACGCCCGATGGCGGCACGGCGGTGAGTTATGGGCTGCGCACGCCGGTCGGCGTCGTGGCCGTGGTCTGCCCGTGGAACCTGCCGCTGCTGCTGCTGACCTGGAAGGTCGGCCCGGCGTTGGCCTGTGGCAATACCGTGATCGTCAAGCCTTCGGAAGAAACACCCGCCACGGCGACGCTGCTCGGCGAGGTGATGAACAAGGTCGGCGTGCCGCGCGGTGTCTACAACGTCGTGCATGGTTTCGGGCCGGGATCGGCGGGCGAACTGCTGACCCGCCACCCGGGTGTCAACGCCATCACCTTCACCGGCGAGACACGCACCGGCGAGGCGATCATGGCCGCCGCCGCGAAAGGTGTGCGCCCGGTCAGCTTCGAGCTCGGTGGCAAGAATGCCGGAGTCGTCTTCGCCGATGCCGACTTCGACAAGGCGGTTGCCGGCATCACCCGCAGTGTGTTCGAAAACTGTGGCCAGGTCTGCCTGGGCACCGAGCGGGTCTACGTGCAGCGGCCGATCTTCGACCGCTTTGTCGCGGCGCTCAAGGTCCAGGCCGAGGGCCTGAAGGTCGGCCCGCCCAACGAGCCGGGCGTCGGGCTCGGCCCGCTGATTTCGGCCGAGCACAAGGCCAAGGTGCTGGGTTACTACGAACGTGCGCGTGCCGAGGGCGCGACCGTCGTCACTGGCGGCGGCGCGCCGGTTATGAGCGGCGCGCTGGCCGAAGGCCATTGGGTCCAGCCGACGATCTGGACCGGCCTGCCCGAGACATCGGCGATCGTGCGTGAAGAGATCTTCGGCCCCTGCTGCCACATCGCGCCCTTCGACACCGAAGCCGAAGCGATCGCGCTGGCCAATGCCACCGACTACGGCCTGGCGACGACGGTGTGGACGCAGAACCTCGGCACCGCGCACCGCGTCGCCGCAGCCATCGAGGTCGGCCTGTGCTGGGTCAACAGTTGGTTCCTGCGCGACCTGCGCACCGCCTTCGGTGGCGCCAAGGCGTCGGGCATCGGCCGCGAAGGCGGCGTGCATTCGCTCGAGTTTTATGCCGAGCTGCGCAACGTGATGATCAAGTTGTGAGGCGGCAGTGAGCAATCCTGAAATCGCCAACTCGGTGCTTGCCGCGGGCATCCGCACCAACCTGCATGACATCGGCGCGGGCCCGCCGGTGATGCTGATCCACGGCTCGGGCCCGGGTGTCTCGGCCTGGGCCAACTGGCGCCTCGTGATGCCCGAACTGGCCAAGGGCTCGCGGGTGATCGCGCCTGACATGGTCGGCTTCGGCTACACCGATCGCCTGCCCGGGCAGCGTTACGACATGGACCATTGGGTTGCACAGGCGATCGGCGTGCTCGATGCGCTGGACATCCAACGCACCGACCTCGTCGGCAATTCCTTCGGTGGCGCGCTCGCGCTGGCGCTGACGATCCGCCACCCCGAGCGGGTGCGTCGGCTGGTGCTGATGGGCAGCGTCGGCGTGCCGTTTCCGATCACCCCGGCGCTCGATGCGGTCTGGGGCTACGAGCCCTCACAGGCGGCGATGCGCAGGCTGCTCGATGTCTTTGCCTACGACCGTCGCCTGGCGACCGATGAACTTGCCAAGCTGCGATACGAAGCCAGCATCCAGCCCGGCTTCCAGGCGTCGTTTGCGGCGATGTTTCCGGCGCCGCGGCAGCGCTGGGTGGATGCGATGGCCAGCCCTGAAGCCGACATCCGCCGCATTGCGCAGCAGACGCTCGTGATCCACGGCCGCGAAGACCAGGTCATCCCGCTCACGACGTCGACCACACTTGCGAGCTGGATCCCGCGCGCGCAATTGCATGTCTACCCGCAGTGTGGCCACTGGACGCAGATCGAACATGCCGCGCGGTTTGCGCGCCTGGTGGTCGACTTCCTTGCCGAAGCCGCCGCCGACGAACCTCACCGACTCTAGGACCCCGCCATGGATGCAAACCTCATCGAGCAACTCGGCGACGAGCTCTACGACGCGCTCAAAGCCTGCCGCGTCGTTGACCCGCTCACCAGCCGTTATCCCGGCATCGAAATCAACGATGCCTACCGCATCCAGCAGCGCATGCTGGCGCGGCGGCTGGCGGCGGGCGAGCGTGTGATCGGCAAGAAGGTTGGCGTCACGAGCAAGGCCGTGATGAACATGCTCGGTGTCTACCAGCCTGATTTTGGCTACCTCACCGACGCCATGGTCTACAACGAGGGCGAGGCGATTCCGGCGCACACGCTGATCCAGCCCAAGGCCGAAGGCGAGATCGCCTTCGTGATGAAAAAGACGATCAAGGGCCCGGGTGTCACCGCTGCCGATGTGCTGGCCGCGACCGAAGGGGTGATGACCTGCTTCGAGATCGTCGACTCACGCATCCGCGACTGGAAGATCAAGATCCAGGACACCGTCGCCGACAACGCGTCGTGCGGCGTATTTGTGCTCGGCGACCGGCTCGTCGACCCGCGCGGGCTGGACTTGCACACCTGCGGCATGGTGCTCGAAAAAAACGGCGAGATCGTCGCCACCGGCGCCGGTGCTGCAGCGCTCGGCGCACCGGCGAATGCGGTGGCCTGGCTGGCCAACACCCTCGGCCGGCTCGACATCGCGCTCGAGGCGGGCGAGGTCGTGCTGTCGGGGTCGCTCGCGATCATGGTGCCGGTGCAAGCCGGTGACAGCCTGCGCGTGACGATCGGCGGCATCGGCGGCTGCTCGGTGCGCTTTGTCTGAGCGTGATCCGGCCTGCACACCGGCCGCACCGCGCCACCCCTGGCCTTTGAGGGCCCCTTGAGGAAAGCAACATGGCACTCGACAAAAACACCATCGCCGGCCTGGCCGAACGCCTCGAAACCTGCCAACTGCAGGCGCGCGACACGAGCAAGATCACCGACGATCACCCCGACATGGATTGGGACGATGCCTATGCGGTGCAGGACGAACTGCTGCGCCGCAAGCTCGGCCGCGGCGCCCGCGTCGTCGGCTACAAGGCCGGCCTGACCTCGCACGCGAAGATGAAGCAGATGGGCGTTGCGACGCCGGTGTTCGGCTTCCTGGTCGATGAGTTCACGGTCCCCGAAGGTGGTGAGCTCAAGACCAGCGAACTGATCCATCCCCGGGTCGAGCCCGAGATCTGTTTTGTCACGCGCAGCGAACTGCGTGGCCCCGGCTGCCACATCGCCGCGGTACTCGCGGCGTGTGACTTCGTGATGCCCGGCATCGAGGTCATCGACAGCCGCTACCGTGACTTCAAGTTCGACTTGAAGAGTGTGGTTGCCGACAACACATCGGCATCGCGGTTTGTCATCGGGGGTCGCATCGGGCGCGCCCAAGACCTCGACCTGCGCACGCTGGGCATCGTGTTCGAGAAAAACGGCGAGGCGGTGGCCTTTGGCGCCGGCGCCGCGGTGCTCGGCCATC
Organism: Betaproteobacteria bacterium; assembly: GCA_031419315.1. Classification (GTDB taxonomy): domain Bacteria; phylum Pseudomonadota; class Gammaproteobacteria; order Burkholderiales; family Burkholderiaceae_C; genus Rubrivivax. The sequence goes on along the minus strand of JANOKR010000107.1, from coordinate 11,013 downwards.
CGGCAGCCGCGGTGGCAATGCTCGTCAACCACCTCGGGTCGCGCGGCCAGGCCCTGCCGGCCGGCAGCCTGGTGCTGTCGGGTGGCATCACCGAAGCCGTTGCGGTGGAGGCGGGTGACCATTTCACGCTGCGCATGCAGCACCTCGGCAGCGTCTCGCTGCGGTTCGTTTGAGCGGAGAAGGTTTGATGCCGTTTGCACAGATTTACCTGATCGAAGGGCGCACCGCCGAGCAGAAAAAAGCGGTGATCGAGAAGGTGACGCAGGCTTTGGTCGAAGCCGTCGGCGCGCCGATCGCCAACGTTCGCGTCTGGATCCAGGAGGTGCCCAAGGAGAACTGGGGCATCGCCGGCGTCAGCGCCAAGGATCTCGGCCGCTGAGCACCGGGCGTACCGGCCGGCCGGCCGGCGCGGCCGGTCACCTGAGCATTCGCGGGAACGGCCCGTGTTGGCCCATCTCGGCCCCTTGTGGCATGCCGCCATTTGGCCTATGAAGCGGTGGCCCTGATGCCCGCCCACGGCAGTCCGCAGTCCGCAGGTTATCCCGATCGTTAGGCGTCAAGCCACATGCCGCTGCATTTTTCGCGTCGTCAGTCCAACGCTGTGCTGTTTTCGGCGGGCTTGGTGATCTCGAGCAGTTCCCGAGGCGGTGCTTTTGGACGTCTGCCCCTGGCGGCCGAGCGGCCGCATCTCGGCCCGATGAAGCCGGTGTCGTCGGCCACGACCGCCCAGTCACAACTGCCGTCGGGCCAGTTGTACCTGACGATCGAGCACGACACCATTCGGGGGGTTACCCCACCCATGCTTCGCTGGTGGTTTGAAAACCTCGGAAAGACCATGTCGTTCAAAGGCCAGGCCTACCCGCGCTATTTGCTTTGGCATCCACGTGACCACATTCATTGGGAACTGGCCGCGCCATCGCCAGCTGGGGGCACGGGCCAGGGCGCGAAGTTTCGGATCGTGGAGGCGTTCGCCGCCAACCCCGACTTCTACGTCGACTCGGTCGAGCTTGTCGAGAAGCTCGACGACGAGGGCATCTCGCTCGTCCGCCGCGAGTTTGGCACCGAGATCGTTCGGCTGGAGCACCGCGTCGAAAGCGTACAAGGTGGCGCGAGCTATCGATCGCGTTTGCTTGTGGGCGCCGCGTCGGGCTTGCTCGCGGGCCTGTTCAACTCGCTCGTGCGTCCACGCGTCTTCTCAGACGCAATGGGGACCGCCTGGCTTACGCACAACGTCGAGGAAGTCAGCATGTTCGAACACATCCTTCCAGCACTCTACGCGGCGAGGTGACGCCTGCGGGGCGGGGCGGGGTGGGGCGGTTACCTGACAGGTCACCTGAGCCGTGGGCCGCGGGCGCGCCGGCCAGGCGGCGGGCCGTGGGCGCGGTACTCGTTCACCCTGAGGCCGATTGCCAGGCGACTGGATACGGCGAAGACTTGTCATGGTCCGAGGCCTACTTTCGGGAGCGTGCCTTGTTCAATCGCCGCAGCTTTTTGTAATCCGCTTGTGTCGTTCCGGCGTTGGTATCACCCGCCGCCCTGTGGGCGCAGGCCAAGCCGGAGAAGTTGACGATCCTTTCGTACCGGGTCCATATGTCGGTGCTGACCGGCGCGAAGGGTGGCGACGCCACCGCCGAATGGTCGCGGCGCAACGGCATCACGCTCGACTGGGTGACGCTCGATACCGGCCCGCTGCACGAGCGCCTGTTCCGCGAGGCCAGCCTGGGGTCGACGTCGATCGACCTGGCCTTCATGCTCAACACCCGCGCCACGCCCAACGTCGCCAACCTGCTCGAACCGCTCGACGCACTGATGCAGGCCCAGCCGCTGGAAGACGCCGACGATATCTTCCCCGGCCTCGTCGCGGCCATGAGGCTGGGCGGCCGGCAGTACGCAGTGCCACAGCGGCACGCCACCACCGGCTTTCACTACAACGAGGCGATCTTCAAGGAGCGCGGCGTGGCGGTGCCCAAGACCTTCGAGGACGTCATCGAGGCGGCCAAAAAACTGACCTTCACCCGGCCCGACGGCTCGCAGGTCTTCGGCTTCCTGATCGAAGGCGACAACTACCCGAACGTGATCGACATGGCGCGCGCCTTCGATGGCGACTTCATCACCGCGGACTTCAAGCTCGGCGTCAACCAGCCGCCGATGTTGCGCGCGGTGCAGACCCTGCGCGACTTGTACGTGGCCGGCGCGATCCCGCGCAACTGGACCGCGATCAAGAGCGAAGAGGTCAACACCTGGATGCAATCGGGCCGCGTTGCGATGACCATCAACTCCTTCGGCCGCACGCAGTTCTACAACGACAAGGAGAAGTCGAAGAACCCCGGCGAGATGAAGGTGATGGCGCTGCCGGCGGCGCGTGATTTGCAGGGCAAGTACCCCGCCGCGGCGCCGGCAAAAACCGAGTTCTGGTCGATGTGCATTCCGAAGAGCGCGCGCAACAAGCCGTTTGCCTGAAGCCTGATCAGGGAGCTTTCGAGCAAGGAAAATGCCTTGAAGGCGGCGCTCAACGGCAACCGGCCGGTGCGTGCTTCGACCTACGCCGACGCGCGTTTTTCGGCCGTGGTGCCGTATGCCGCCGCCGAAGCGGCGTCGCTGAAGGTGGCGTGGGTGCCGATCCCCGCGTTCGACAACGCGGCCAAGGCCGGTGATGCCTTCGTCGAAGAACTGCAAGCCGCCGTGCTCGGGCGCAAGCCAGTGGCGCAGGCGATGGAGGATGTCGCCAGACGCGTCCAGCCGCTGCTGCCGTGAGCCTGCAGGGCCGCCCAAGGGCAAACACCGGAGGGCGCAGCGCGGTTGCCTGATGAGCCTGCCCGGCCGCCCGAAAGGCGAATTGACCGCAGTGCGCAGCATGGAGGTTGCCTGATGAGTTCGCCGCTATGGGCACTCGGCGGCGTGCTCGTCACCGGCATGCTGCTGCGCATGCCGATCGGCTTTTCGATGATCGCCGCCGGCATCGCCTATCTGGTGCTCAAGCAGCAGGATAGTGGCCTTGTCGCCGAGCAGATCTGCAACGGCCTGTACAACAGCTATGTGCTGCTCGCGGTGCCGATGTTTGTCTTTGCGGCGAACCTGATGAATGCCGGCACGGTGAGCGAACGCCTGTTCGACTTCTGCCGCATCCTCGTCGGCCGGCTGCGCGGCGGGCTGGCGCAGGTCGACATCCTCGTCAGCGTGATCTTCTCCGGCATGAGCGGCAGCGCGATTGCCGATGGCGCGATGGTGCGCGAAGGCTGGATGTTCCTGGTCATGCTGCTCTTGCTGCTGCTGGCATTGACCCTCTTCCCGCAGATCGTGTTGTGGCTACCGCAGACGATGGGCTACAAGCCAGGCTGACGATGCCCGCTGCCTGCCCGGCAGACGTGGTCTGCATCGCCAGCTTCAACGCCGACCTGACATCGCGCGTGGCGCGGCCGCTGGCAGGCGGTGAAACCTTGCTCGCCAGCGGCTTTGGCATCGGCCCCGGCGGCAAGGGCTCGAACGCGGCGATCGCCTGCGCACGCCACGGGGCACGGGTGGCGGTCATCGCGCGCATCGGCAACGACGATTTTGGCCGCATGGCGTTGGCGCTGTGGCAGCGTGAAGGCATCGACGCAGCGATGGTGGAAGTTGTCGATGGCGAGCCCAGCGGCGTCGCACAGATCTTCGTCTACGATGATGGCGACAACAGCATCGCGGTGGCGCCAGGGGCCGGCGCCGGGCTCGGCGCGCGGCATGTCGATGCCAGTACCGCGGCCGGCTTGCTCGGTGCGGCGAGCGTCGTTATGGCGTCGTGCGAAGTGCCGATTGAGGCCATCCTCGCGGCCTTTGCCCAAGCCCGCAAAGGTGGTGCGTTCACGCTGCTCAATCCGGCCCGGCCACTGAGCTGCCAGACAGCCTGCTGGCGCTGTGTGACCTGCTGACGCCGAATCAAACTGAATTGCGTGTGCTCGCCGGTGTTGCTGCGGACTCCAGCGCGCATCACGCGGCGGCTGCGCTCATCGCGGGCGGCGCCGGTGCTGTAGCGGTGACCCTCGGCGCTGCCGGCTGCATGCTCTTTCAGCACCAGCGCGTGGCGATCACCATCACCGGCCACCCGATGCCGGTGGCCGACACCGTCGGTGCCGGCGACACCTTTACCGGCGCGTTGGCTGCGGCGATCGCCCACGGCGATCGCCCGCGGCGAAGCGCTCGACGCCGCCGCGGCCTGGGCCAACGCCGCCGCGGCTTTGTCGGTGACTCGCGCGGGTGCGATTGGCGGCCCGGCGGCTTTCAGCGCCGCGTGCGTTTGCCAAGCGGGATGTCAAGAGCGAACACCAGCAGCTCACCGAAGCTGCGATCGGCGGCCGCGCTGACGAGGCCGTCCTGCTGCTTCGCGGGCACTTCGAACGCACCGCCAGGATCATCCGGGATGACCCGACGCTGTTTGTTTTGCCGGCTGCCTGAGAGTGACCTTCGACCGACTTCGGGGCGTGAGGCGCCGACGCCTGCGCGGCCGTCGACGCTGGTTCGGCTCCAGCGCAAGGTGACCGGCGCCGATCGTCGAAGGTGCACGCCGCAACGCTGCGGCTACCGCTTCCATCGCCGGGTCGGCACCACGTCGGTAGGCGTCGCCGGTCCATCGTGTAGCGATGTCCGGCGCCAGGCTGGGCACGCCGATCGGACTGCGCACCACGGCGGCGTGGCAGTCCGTGTCAGCACGAACACGCTGCCGGGCACCAGCGTGAGCAGGCTCGCGCCGAAGTCGCGGGCTCGTGTCAGGTCGCCGCCGCCGTTCAGTCGCAAGTCCAGCACCAGGTTTTGCGGCTTGGCTTGCGCAACGGCCGCGCGTACGGCGTCGAATACTGCCGGCGGGGCGGCGCTGGCACTGCTGAAGGTCCGGCGCAGGTCGATCACCGGCGTGTCGATGTTGGGCGCTACTCGCCAGCGAAATGGCTGCTCGGCATCGCGCAGCGACCACCGTGCTTTGTCCAGCGGCAGCAGCGACCAGCCAGCCGGTGGCATGCCATCGATTCGCTCCGAAGTCACGCCAGGCAGCAGCAGGCGCGGCACGTTTGCGCCGGGGAGGTCTGGCCGCGGCGAGTCGGCCTGAAGCGGGCTCTCGAAAAGCGAGGTCGCGTGGCGGTCGCGCCACGCCGGCAGGCCACCGGTAACGGTGTCTGCGGCCTCGCGAAGGCGCGCCGGTAGCGTGCCATCGATGGCCACCAAGCTGGTGCCGAGCAGGTCGGCGTCGGCAATGCGCGAGCGCAGCACCTGGAACTCATTTCCGAATGGCGCCAAACGGATCTCGACGCGGTTGCTGCGCGCCATTCGTGTGCCGCCATGGCGCATGGTGTGGCCGTTGTCGGCGAGCGCGACGATCTGCGCCAGCGCCAGCGCGAAGCCTGTCGCATCCATCTCGGCTGCGCGCTCGGCCAGCGTGACCAGGCGCTGTTCGGCCTGCTGCCGCGTTGCCGCGCTGCCGGCGCATAGGCACGGTCGCGCGCAAGGAACCCGGCGCGAAACTGGGCGATATCGGCACGCCGCACCGCTTCGGTCAGTGCCCGCGCCGCGGCGGGTTGGGCCAGCAGCGCGGCCATCAAGGTCAGCGCCACCGTCGGGTTGTGTCGCATGATCGATTCCTCGGTGAGCTGATCCGGCACGCAGCCAATGGATGCCCCCGAAAACTGTCGGCGAAGTTGACCTGGGTTTCTCCGGCAGGCAAACGAAGCGACGGGTCACAGGCGCCACGCGCGACGGCGCAGCATCACGCCGACGGCGACCAGCCCGGCCAGGCCAGGCCAGGCTCGGCCAAGGACGGCGCTGCCAGGCGCGGGCAGGGGCGTTCAGCGCGGCGCTGCCTTCGCCCCGTAAAAGCTGAAACAGCCCGGCGGTTTGCCGGTGCTGCGGCTGCCTTCGGTAACCATGAACTGGCTCTCGGGTCTGGCGTTGAACAGGCAAAGGCTGCGCCCGCCGGGCCCGGCATCGGTTTCCCGAAGGGCCCGTTCAACGGGACTTGTGCGGTGGCTGCGACGGTGTGCGGCGTGCACGAGGGCATGGCCACCAGTCTGGTGACGCGGTGCTGCCTGGGACGGCTCATTTCGCGCTCACAATCCCGCATCGCTGACCCCGCCGACGGCTGCCGACGCGGCCCCGCTGCAACAACCCAAGGACGACTATGTATCCGAGCTTGAGCCTTTATATCGACGGCGTTTTTCTCAGCGGCGAAGGCCGTCGCGAGCAGGACGTGATCAACCCCGCCAGCGGTGAAATTATCGGCAAGTTGCCGCACGCCACCCGCGAAGACCTCGATCGCGCGCTGGCCGCTGCGGCGCGGGCTTTTGAGACCTGGAAAAAAACCTCGCCGATCGAACGTGGCAAGGTGCTGCGCAAGGTCGCCGAGCTGGCGCGCGAGCGCGCGCAGGATATCGGCCGCGGCATGACGATGGACCAGGGCAAGCCGCTGGCCGAGAGTGTCGGCGAGGTCGTCGCCTGCTCCGAACATGCCGAGTGGCATGCCGAAGAATGCCGGCGCATTTATGGCCGTGTGATCCCGGCGCGTTTGGACGGCGTGCGCCAGCTCGTGCTGCGCGAACCGGTGGGTGTGTGCGCGGCGTTTTCGCCCTGGAACGTTCCTTTCAACCAGGCGATTCGCAAGATCGCCGCGGCGGTCGGCGCCGGCTGCACGATCGTCATCAAGGGGCCCGAAGACGCGCCGAGCGCAGTCGTCGCGCTGGCACGGCTGTTCCACGACGCCGGCCTGCCGCCGGGCGTGCTGAACCTCGTCTGGGGCGTGCCGCACGAAGTCTCCGAGCACCTCATCAACAGCCCGATCGTGCGCAAGATCAGCTTCACCGGCTCAGTCGGTGTGGGCAAGTTGCTCGCCGCCAAGGCGGCCGCGTTGATGAAGCGCAGCACGATGGAACTCGGTGGCCACGCGCCGGTGATCGTCTGCGACGACGCCGATATCGACGCCGCTGTGAAGCAGCTCGTGCCGTTCAAGTTTCGCAACGCCGGCCAGGTGTGCATTTCGCCGACCCGTTTTTATGTGCAGGAGGGCGCCTACGATCGCTTCGTGGCCGACTTCGTGGCCAAGACGGCCAAGCTCAAGGTCGGTGACGGGCTGCTGCCCGATACACGCATGGGGCCACTGGCACAAGCCCGCCGCGTCGGCGCTCTGGCCAGCTTTGTCGACGATGCGCAGACCCGCGGCGCCACGGTACTTGCCGGTGGCGCACCGATCCCGGGCTCGGGCAGTTTCTTCGCGCCGACGGTGATCACCGACCTGCCCGAAGACTCGCGCCTGATGACCGAAGAGCCCTTTGGCCCGGTCGCCGGCATCGTGCGTTTCAAGACCGTCGACGAAGTGCTCAAACGCGCCAACAGCCTGGCCTTTGGCCTGGCAGCGTATGCGTTCACAGGATCGACGAAAAACGCGCAGTTGATCTCCAGCGGCTTGGAGGCCGGCATGGTCTCGATCAACCACATCGGCCTGGCGCTGGCCGAAACACCTTTTGGTGGCATCAAGGACAGCGGCATCGGCAGCGAAGGCGGCTTCGAGACCTTCGACGGCTACTTGAACACCAAGTTTGTGACGCAGCTTTACTGATGCGGTGAAGGCGCTGCGCAGGCGGCGCCTACCGCGGCCAGCGGCAGGCGATCAGCGCAGGCGCGGCGCGACCAACCCGGTCGCCAGCGTGGTGCCGACAACGATCACGCCGCAGGCACCGAGCATCACTGCCGATACCGTCTCGCCGAGAAACAAGCCGCCCCAGAGCACGCCGAAGATCGGGATCACGAAGGTCACCGCGGTGGCGCGTGCCGGCCCGATATGGGCGATCAGACGAAAGTACATCAGGTAGGCCAGGCCGGTGCAGACGATGCCGAGCACGCCGATCCCCGCCCAGCTCGAAGCCGGTGGCGTGACGGCAGGCCACAACCACCAGGCCGGCAACGCGAGCGCGATGCTGGCGCCGATCTGGCTGCCCGCGGCCACTGCCAGCGGCGGCACCCCTGCGAGATATCGTTTGGTGCAGTTGGCGCCGATACCGTAACACAGCGTCGCGCCGAGGCAGGCCAGCACCGCGATGGCGGTCTGGCCAGCATCGACGTCGTTGGCCGCGCTGGCTGCGTTTGCGGCGCTTGCTGCGCTTGAAATAAGCGGCTGCGCTTGGAAGCCGGTTTTGTCCCAGACCAGCCAGGCGACCCCGGCAAAACCGATCGCCAGACCAAGCACCCGCCAACGCGTCAGGTAGTCACCGAGCCAGGCCCAGGCGATGAGCGCGCCCCACAGCGGCGTCGTCGCGTTGAAGACCGACGACAGCCCGGCGTTGATCGACAACGCGGCGTAGGTGTAGGCAACAAAGGGGATCGCCGAGTTCACGATGCCGACCACTGCGATCGCCCGCCAGTGCTGCAGCATCACTGCGCCATGCCCGCGCCAGAGCAAAATCGGTAGCAGCGTCAGCGACGCCAGCCCGACACGCAGCGCGGTCAGCGCCACCGGGCCGAAGTCGGCGGCGCCCATTTTCATGAACAGGAACGACGCGCCCCAGAGCGCGGCCAGTGTGATCAGCTCAAGGGTGTCGAGCTTTTTCATGTCAGCACCGCACGGCCGCCAGACGGTGCTGCCCCCTCGGGGGGACGCGAACGAAGTGAGCTCGGGGCCGTCATGTCAGCAGGATGCCTTCGTGCTGCAACAGACGCTCCTTGCGCGGCAGGCCGCTGGCATAACCGGTGAGCGAGCCGTTGGCGCCGACGACGCGGTGACAGGGCACGATCAGCGCCACCGGGTTGCGCCCGACCGCGGTGCCGGTGGCACGCGGCACGGCGCCATTACCGACCTTGTTGGCAACTTCGCCATAGGTCCAGGTGCGGCCGAGCGGGATCGCCAACAGCACTTGCCACACCGCGCGTTGGAACAGACTGCCGTGCAGATCAAAGGTTAGGCTGCTCAAGCCCGGGTCGCGGCCAGCCCAATAGGTGTCGAGCCAAACGCGGGCGGCGCGGATATGCCGGTTGTTCGCGTCGAGCGGCACGTCGAACGGCCCCGGATGGTATTTGTCGCCGTCGAAGAGCAGGGCAGCGAGGCCGCGCGAAGTGGCCATCGCCGTCATCGCGCCGAGCGGCGTTTGGATCTCGGCGCGCGCGATCAGCGGCACGCCGGCAAAGGCGGTGGATGGTTTCATCTCAGTACCGCCCGGCCGTTCCGAAGGTACCGAGCGCCCCCTTGGGGGGCAGCGAACGAAGAGAGCGTGGGGGTTTCATGTCAGGTCTCCAAAGATTGCCACAGCCGCATCACCGCATACGCGCGCCAGGGCCGCCAGGCTTCGGCCTGCGCCTGCACCGCGGCGATGTCGCGCGTGCCCAGCGCATTGAGCAGGCCGATGTCGCTGGCCGGGAAAGCATCCGGCCAGGCCAGTGCGCGCATCGCGATGAGTTGCACCGTCCACGGGCCGATGCCCGGCAGGGCTTGCAGCTGCGCCATCGTGGGCGCCAGCGGCGCGCCGCGACGCAGGCTGATCTCGCCGGCATCGACTGCCGCCGCCACGGCCTGCAAGGCGCGCACCCGCTGGCGCACGATGCCGAGTTTGCCGATCACTTGCGGGTCGGCCTCGGCAATCGTCTGCGCCGACGGGAACAACCGCGTCAACGATTCAAACGGCGTCGAGATCGGGGTGCCAAAACGTTCGACCAGCCGGTGTGTGAGCGTGCGTGCGGCGGCGACCGTGACCTGCTGGCCGATGATGATGCGCATCGCGATCTCAAAGCCGTCCGGCCCGCCGAGGCCGCTGGGCACGCGGATGCCCGGGCGCGGTGGCAGCGGCAGGCCAGCCAGCACGGGGTCGATCTGCGCCGGATCGGCGTCGAGATCGAGGCCATCACGCAGCCGCTGCACGAGTGCGCCGAGCACCGGCATCAGGCTTGGTGCGATGCGCGCCCGGGCCTCGTTGCGGTCGGGCTCGAAGCGCAGGCCGACCCAGCCGCTGAGCAGGCGGCCTTCATGCGGCCAGGCCACCGTACGCCTGATCTCGCCGGCCTCGACCGACTCGACACCGGCCACCGCACGGTCGCGGTAAAAACGCAGCACGCCGTCGATATCGTAGGGCGGGCGGTAGGGCAGGCGCAGCATGAGCCCGCCATGGTCAGCAGCGCCAGCGGCAACGCCATGGGGCTCGGCGCCGACGGCAGACCCGAGCTTGCGCAGGCTCGTCGGGTTGAGCCGGTAGCGCGCTGCAAAAGCCGCGTTGAAGCGCCGCAGGCTGGCAAACCCGCTGGCATGCGCTATCGCCGTGACCGCCATTGGCGTATCGGTCAACAGTTGCTTGGCCAGCAGCAGCCGCCGCGTCGTCAGATAGTCGACCGGCGTGACACCAAAAGCCTGCTGGAAGATGCGCCGCAGGTGGCGGTCGGTGACACCGAGCCGGGCCGCGACCGCGGTGAAGTAGAGGTCGTGCCCCGACTGCACCGCCTGGTCGATCTGCTGCGCCGCATGCTGGGCCAAAGCCGCTGAAGAGTCGACCAGCGAGAGCCCAGGCGCCAGCTCCGGCCGGCAGCGCAGGCAGGGCCTGAAACCCGCCGATTCGGCCATCGCCGCATTGCCGAAGAAGCGGCAGTTGCGCTGCAGCGGGGTGCGCACGCGGCATACCGGCCGGCAATAGACCCGGGTTGACGTGACACCGACAAACAGCCGGCCATCGAAGCGCGCGTCGCGCGCGATGAGCACCGCATAGTTGGCGTCAGTGTTGGCGTCAGCGTTGGCCTTCGCGGGTTTGGCGCGGCGAGGGGCGACTGTCGAAGCGCTGGGCATGGTGCCGATCATAGGCACCCAGCGAAGCCGGACTCGCCGTTTTCGGACAGATGCCTCGGGGGCAGACTTTGCGCCAGCGGCCAACGCAGCGCCGGCTGCTCGTGGCCGCTACATCGCCTTGAACAGATGCACGTACGCCCGGCTCACCGGCAGTTCGCGATCGAGACCCTTGATGCGTAAAAACAGGCGGCTGGCTTCGTCGCGCCGCGTGCCCGCCAGGTGCTGCAGGTTGACGATCGTCG
>JANOKR010000106.1:0-17204 GCA_031419315.1 Betaproteobacteria bacterium | reverse complement strand
ACCAGGGCCAGGCCGCGTTCGACGCCAAGAACGAAGACACATTTGGACAGCGCTTCTGAGGTCAGGCCGTCGTCGGCCAGGATCGTCACGCTGCGCACCGCGGCCGGCGAGCGCCCGGTGGCGGGGTCGATCAGGTGGTGGTGGCGTTCGCCGCCGGGGCCGAGAAAATAGCGCTCGTAGTCACCCGATGTCGAGATTGCGGTGTCCTCCAGCGGCAGCACCGCGACGACCTCGCCGGGGCGGCGCGGGTCGCGCACGGCGATCATCCAGGGCCGGCCGCGACGGTCGCCGAGCAGGCGGCTGTCGCCACCCGCGGCGACCATCGCATGCTGGATGCCATGTTCGCGCAGGATGCGCACCGCGTTGTTGACGGCATGGCCCTTGGCAAAACCGCCGAGGTCGATCTGCGTGCGCGGGTGGGCGAAGCGCACCGTGCGCAGCTGCGGGTTGAGGAGCAGCTTCTGCCAGCCGATGCCGGCGCATGCCTGGGCCAGCGTGTGGTCGTCGGGTTTGACGCCGCGCCGATAGTCGTAGAGGTGGCCGACGCTGGCGTAGGTGATGTCGAAAGCGCCGTCGGACAAGGCCGAAAACTCCAGCGACCGGCCGAGCAGCGCGACCATCTCTGCGCTCACCGGCACCGGTTCGTGAAATGCGTGGCGGTTGATGCGCGACAGCTCCGACGCCGGTTTGTGCGGGCTCATCGCGAGGTCGATGCGGTGCATCTCGTCCATCACCGCGGCGATGGCGCGTTCGCCGGTCGCGCGCTCGTCGGCCCAGAGCTCGACACGGATCGAGGTGCCCATGATCGCGAGTTCGCGGATGCACCAGCTGCCGTGGATCAGCGGCAGCAATCGTGCGCCACTGTGGGCCGCAGCGGTGTGGGGTTGAGCGTGGGCTTGTGCTTGCATGACGAAGCTATCTTCGGCCGCCACGCCGGAAAATGTGCTTCAGCCGGTTGCACTTGACCGGTAGCTTGCAACGGTCAGCCCTGGATTGGTGTCGCGATGTGAGCGAATGCCGGCGGGTGCGTCAAATGTGAGCAGCGGCAACCGCATCACGTCGCGTCACCGTGCCGCCGCCGCGATGGTCCGGACGGACTACGCGGCAGCGTTTGGCGGTTTCAGCAAGGCCAGCGCCAGGCCGCCGCAGCAGCAGGCCATCGCCGCCCATTGCAGCGCGCCGAGTGGCTCGCCATGCACGATCGCACCCGCAATCATGGCCACGATCGGCACCAGGATCGACGACAGCCCGGCGATATTGGTCGGCAACATGCCGACGATCGCAAACCAGGCGACGTTGCCGATCGACATCGGCACCAGCGCGATATAGCCGATCACGGCGATGCTCTGCCATGACGGCATGAACCAGGGCCCTTCGGCAAAGACAAATGCGCCGGCCACTGTGGGCACCGCGGTGATGATCAATTGCCAGCCGGTAAGCACCGTGACGGGAACATTGACACCACCCCGTTTGAGAATCAGCGTGCCGACGGCCCAGCCCAGCCCGGCGAGCAGCCCGAGCGCAAAACCCAGCGGTGCGCGCGCATAGGCATCTGCGCCGCGGTACATCAGCAGGCCAACACCGAGCGCGCCGAGGGCGATCGCGAGCTGGATGCGCCGGTTCGGCCGCTCACCAAAAATGCCCCAAGCGATCAACGCCGCCCACAGCGGCATCGTGAAGCCGAGGATCGCGGCCTGGCCGGACGGGATCAGAATAGCGGCGTAGGTGCTGGCGATATTCCACAGCACGAGATAGAAAAACGTCGCCGCGGTGATCGTCGCCCAGTCTTTGCGCGGCACTTGCAGCGAATGGCCGCGCAGCCTGGCCACCAACAACAGCGCCAGGCCGGCGATCGTGACCGCGACGCCGCGGAAGGTCCATACCGAAACCTCTTTGACGGCGAGTGGGAACAGCGGCCAGTTGGTGCCCCAGACCAGTGTCAGCACGCCAAGCAGGATCAGCGCGCGCGGCGGGATGTGGTGGGTCTGCGTCGTCATCTGGGGAGTCTTGGACTGCGCTGAGTATCGCTGCCGGCGGACTCGATAATTGTCAGCTCCGACCGACCCCGCTTGAGACTGCAACCCCGCCATGACCGTACGCGAAATTCTGAAGATGGGCGACCCCCGACTGCTGCGCGTGGCGCCGCCGGTGCTGGCCTTCGACACGCCCGAATTGCACACGCTGATCAATGACATGTTCGACACCATGGCCGCGGCCGACGGCGCCGGCCTGGCGGCGCCGCAGATCGGCGTCGACCTGCAGGTGGTGATCTTTGGCTTCGACCACAACGAGCGTTACCCCGACGCGCCGCCGGTGCCAAAAACGGTGCTCATCAACCCGACGATCACGCCACTGTCGGATGCCGCAGAAGAAGGCTGGGAAGGTTGCCTGTCGGTGCCCGGCCTGCGTGGCGTGGTGCCGCGGTTTACGCAAGTGCGCTACGCCGGCTTCGACCCGCAGGGCCGGCGCATCGAACGCGAGGCCAGCGGCTTCCACGCCCGCGTCGTGCAGCATGAATGTGACCACCTGATCGGGCGGCTCTATCCGACACGCATGACCGACCTGAGCAAACTCGGCTTCACGGCTGTGCTGTTTCCGGATCTCGACCTGGCGTCGGACGACTGAGTTTCCGTCGGTCTCTCGGTGTACCGACGGGCGGCGGCCATCTACGCTTCAAGGTGCCTTGGCGAGGAGGCTCTCATAGGGAATCCGCAAGCCCTCGTGGAGTCGCTTGATCATCCGAAGGCTCAATGGGTGTTTGCGATTGAGCACCTCGGAGACCCTGCCGCTCGGGCCGATACACGGCTCCAGATCACGCGGCGTCAGCCCCTGTTGCTGCATCCTGAACTTGATGGCTTCGACAGGGTCAGCCGGACCGAAGGCGTAGTGCTCGTTCTCGTAGGCTTCGATCAAGGTGACTGCATCTCGACAACCACCTGCTGACGGTGAATGAAGCCTGCGGGTGTCGAGGAACAGGCTGATGACACCATAACTTTCGAAATGGGGCATGCTCGCGAAGCAGCGCCGCCAAACAAGGAGTTCCATGAACGCAATCGTGATCGAGCATGTGCCGGTGGCCGAGTTGCCGCCAGCTTGGCGCGCCAAGTTGGCCAAGTCCACCGATGCATTGGTGACGGTGCGCATCGAAGAAGAATCGCAGGCCACCACGCCGGCTGAGGAGTTCGTGACCGACGATCCGGCCTTCGGCATTTGGCGCGACCGCGAGGACATGGCCGACGTTGCTGCCTATGTGCGCAAGTTGCGCCAACCCCGCTACGGGCGTGACGGCTCGCGCAACGAGCCGTGATGATGCTGGTCGATACCGATGTGTTGATCTGGCACCTGCGCGGCTATGCGCAGGCAACAAGGCGGCTCGATCAGATCGACCTGCTCACGCTGTCAGCGGTGAGCTATCTCGAAGTGCTGCAAGGTATGCGCAACAAGGCCGAACTCGCGGCGGTGAAGAAGATGCTGGAGCGGCGCCGTGCAGCCATGCTGCCCCTGTCTGAGGCCATCACCCAACGCGCCATCGCGTTGATGGAATCCCTCACCTTGAGCCATGGGCTACAGATGGGCGATGCCCTCATCGCCGCTACCGCGCTCGAGCACGGCTTGCCGGTGCTCACCGCCAACGTCAGGCACTTCTCGGCCGTCGAAGGGCTGGACGTTGAGGCTTTCTTGCCCTGACGCCCCCCGCCGAGACAACCGGGCCAAGGGCAAGACTTGGTGCGCAACTCGGACACGCATGACCGATCTGACGAAGCTCGGGATTGCGAGTGGGCTGGTTTTGGCGGTGGCGGCGGCAGGCGAAATGTAGCGAAAGGGAACGCATCCCGCGGGGTGCGCGCGACACGCTTCAATGCCTGCGGGCAATTTGGCGACTTCACTTCCTCGCGCGAGTCCTGGGACAAACCTGGAGTCGCGCTGGAAGCGGCGTTTGCGCCTAGCGCCAGTCAGCACCACCGCGTGCAGCGCGGCCTCACTGCGGCCGACTGAGCGGGTCAGCTCAGCGCCGTGTGGCCCACGGGCAGCCGCAGGCGCACGTGCATCTGCGTGCCCACGCCCAGTTGCGATTCGAGCCTGATGCTGCCCCCCAACATGTGCGCAATGCGCTGGCTGATGGCCAGGCCCAGCCCCGTGCCGTCGTACTGGCGCCGCGTGTGCAAACGCTTGAAGGGCGTGAAGATCTGGCTCTGGTCTTCGGCCGCGATGCCAATGCCGTTGTCGGCCACCGTCAGCACCACCTGGCCGGCGTCTTCGCGGGCGCTGATGCGCAGCCGCGGTGGGCGACCGGGGGCGCTGAATTTGATGCCGTTGGCGACCAGGTTCTGCACCAACAGCACGAGCAGGCTTTCTTGACCCACCACCGTCGGCAGCGGCCCCGCCACGTCCAGCTGCGCTTGGCATTGGGCAATGCGCGCGCCCAGTGCCAAGCGCACCGCCTCGACAATGTCTGACAGCCCCACTTCGCGCGTGGCGAGCTCGGCGCCTTCATCCAGGCGCGCAAAACTGAGCACATCGTCGAGCAGCACCCGCATGCGTTTGGCGCCGGTGTGGACTTGCTCAAAATACAAACGCACGGATGGGGCCAGCTCGGTGCCGTGGTCGGCCTCGATCAGGGCGCAGAACTGGGCGATGGTGTTGAGCGGCTCGCGCATGTCGTGCGAGGCGATGCGCACAAACTGCTGCATGCCTTCGTTGGCATGTCGCAGCCTGGCGACGCTTTGCTCCAGGTCACGTTGCACGGCCACCAGGTCGGTCACATCGTGCGCCGACAAGAGCACACGGCGGATGTGGCCGTCGGTGTCGGGCACGGGCTGGTAGCGCACGTCCAGCGCACGCGGCCCGATGGCCGAGTCGCGCTCAACGCGCACCTGCACGGGCTGGCCCTGCAGCGCGCGCTCAAAGCGCTCGCGCGCCAAGGTCGTGTGGGGTGGGTCGACGCGCTCTTCAATCGAATGCCCAATGAGCTGCTCGCGGCTGCGCCCAAAGGTGCGTTCGTAGGCGCTATTGACGCCGCGAAAGATGCCCTGGCGGTCAAACACCGCCACCGTGTCGGCGCCCACCAGGGTCAGGGCGTCGGTGTCGGCCTGCAACTGGCGCATGCGCGGCACCACCACGGCCAGCAACTGCGCCGGCAACACGGCGATGGCGGCGGGAAAATAAAGGAACAGTTCAGACCACTGTCTGCCCGCCCCTGGTGCCACAAACCAGCGGTAGTCAAGCCCCGCGCAGACCACCAGCACGACGACAAAACACAAGCCGAAAGTGGCCAGGGGAGCGAGCACAAAAACGCTGGCCACCAGCGGCAAGGCCACCACGGCAAAGGGTGCCGGCAGCGTCACAAAGGCCACCCAGGTCGTGGCCACGGTCAGCAGCAGAAAGCCCAGCGCCGCAGGCGTGAACAGCTGCAGCGGGCTGCCATTGAGCCGCGCATTGCACAGCGCCAGTGCCAAGGGCAAAGTGGCCAGCGCACCCAGCGTTGAACGGACATACCAGTCCAGCCACGCAGCCTCAAACGTGGCAAAGCCATAGGCCTGCAAAGTGGCCGCGCCAAGGGTCGCGCCGGCCAGCTGCGGCAGCATGCCGCCGCCCATCACGGCCAAGGCAAAGCTCTTGGGGCTGCTGTCAAAGCCACGCGCCAGGTCGTGGCGGTGCAACAGATAAGCGCCAATCAGCACCTCGACCAGATTGCCTGGCACGAAGCTGACTGAGAGCAGCACATCGCCGCGCAGCAGCACATTGGCCGCAAAGTTGGCCAGCGCCACGGCCGCCAGCAGCGCCGGCCAGCGCGAACGCGCTGCCGTGGCCAGCACGGCAATCGCCGCCGCGTTGGCAAACCAGACATTGGTGATGGCATTGGGCTGGCCCGCCATGTGAATGGCCACGGCTGCGAGCACAAAAAACACCACGCCCACGATGCACGCTTGGGCAGCCAGCGAAGGCCTGTGCGGCCCCGTCGGTGACCGCGCGTCAGCCGCGAGCAAAGGGCGTGTCCAGGCGCACTGCCAGTTGCCGCATGCCTTCCACGCTGATGGGCTTGACCACGTAGTCGCGCACGCTGGCAAAGCTGAAGGCGCGTTCACGGTCGTGCGGATCGGGCGAGCTGGTCAGCATCACCACCACCGGGGCTGGCCGGGGCTGGCCGGCAAACAGCTTTTCAAAGGCTTGCAAAAAGCCAAAACCGTCAAGGCCGGGCATGTTGATGTCGAGCAGGATCAGGGCGACATCGGCGCCATCCGCTTGCTGCAAAAAGGCCAAGGCCTCACGCGCGCTCTCAAGGGCCGAGACACGGTGTGCGGTGCCGGCTCTTTCAACCACCAGTCGCGCATAGAGCAAGTCGGCGTCGTGGTCATCAATGATCAGCAAATGATTTCGCATGGCAGCCTTGCCGCAGGAGGAAGTGCATTCTATGAGCCTGTCGGACTTGGGGAGCGTCGGCTGCAATTTGGCCGCAGCGGTCCATTTTTGGCTTCGCCGCACTGCGTGAACGGCGGCTTCTTGCCCCATGCCTGAATCCGTGACCTCACCTCGGTAGACCAGCACCCTGAGGGTGAAGCCGAATTGGCGATGCAGCGCGCGGTGCGAATAATCTGGGCATGCACGCCATCCAAGTCAAGCAACTCGATTACGACCTCACCCCTGTGGCCGGCTTGGCCCTGGTGGGGCACCACTTGAAGACCCTGGCGCCGGTGCAGGCCAGGCTGGACGCTTTGCTGCCGGTGCGCACCGGCGTGAGCCACAGCGACATCGTGCGCAGCTACGTTGGGCGGCTGGTGCAGGGCAAGAGCGACTTCGACGCCATCGAGAACCACCGCCAGGACAAGTTCTACAAGCGCGCACTGGGCATCGCGCTGCTGCCCTCCAGCCCGACGCTGCGCCAGCGCATGGACGCGCAGGCCGACACCTTGTCGGCCCAGGTGCTGCCGATGGTCGAGACGCGGCTCACGCGGCGCACGCCGGACTACGGCGTGCTGCCCTGTGGCCGGCTGGCGGTGGACATCGACACCTTCGCCATGGACAACAGCGGCACGGCCAAGGAAGGCGTGGGCCGCACTTACGTTGCCGTCGATGGCTACTGCCCGCTGGCGTCGTACATCGGTGCGCACGGGTTCTGCCTCGAGCTGTCGCTGCGCCCGGGCACGCAGCACTCGGCCAAGGACACGCAGGACAACCTGTAGCGCGTGATCCCGCTGGCCCAGCGGCTCAGCGCGGCCGGACCCAAGGCCCCGCTGCTGGCGCGGCTGGACTCGGGGTTCGATTCGGTCGCGCTGATGGTGTGCCTGGAAGCGATGAACCGGCCAAGCGTTGGCGCGGCCAGGCAGCCGGGCCTGCCGCAGGTGGACTGGCTCATCAAGTGGAATCCGCGCAGCACCGACCGCGTTGAGATGGCCGCGCGCTTCGACGCGGCCCAGCAGAGCAGCGCCGCGCCGCGCTGGGAGCATCCGAATGTTTACCGGACACGACGTCGTCATTTGACTCAGCCGCTGGCACGCTCGGCGTCACTGCCGCGCAAGCGCGCTTCGAGTTGTGCAATCAGCGCCCGCGCTTCATCACCTTCCGGTATCGCCCGGCCGCTATCGCGCCACTCTACCGCTGACTTGAATCCATGCACCTGCGCCTGGCGGCGGAACCACAGGCCTTCGGGGTTGTGGCGGGTGACACCATCAAAGAGCGTGGCGAACATCTGCGTCTGCTCCAGGCCCATCGTCAGCATCGCCTGGTTGACGACCAGCTTGTGCATCGCCAGCTGCGCGTGCGGCACGCCGGCGATGCGCAGCGCGAGTTTTAACGTCGCGGCTTCGAGCTCTTCAGCCGGCACCGAGATGTTCGCCAGGCCCCAGGACGCGGCGGTGCGGCCGTCGATGGTGTCGCCGGTGAACATGAGTTGCTTGGCGCGCGCCGGGCCGACGCGGTAGGTCCACATTGCGGTTGTCGGGCAACCCCAGACACGCGTCGGCATATAGCCGATGCGCGCGTCGTCGGCCATCACCAGCAGGTCACAACACAGCGCGATGTCGCTGCCGCCGGCGACGGCATGGCCGTGGACCTGGGCGATGGTCGGTTTGGAGCAGCGCCACAGGCTCATGAAGTCTTCGGTGTAACCCTTCATCGCGGCGTAGTCGGCCATCGCGTCGTAGGGATAGGCTTCTTGCTGGCAGGGGTGTTCGGCGCGGCCGGAGCCAAAGTCGACCAGGTCGTAGCCGGCGCAGAAGGCCCGCCCGGCGCCGTCGAGCACGATGACGTGGACTTCGGTGTCGGCTTCGGCCCAGCGCACCGCTTCGCGGATCTCGCGTGGCATGTCCTTGCCGATGGCGTTGAGCCGCTCCGGCCGGTTCAGCGTGATGCGTGCGACGCGCGGGTGCGCCGGGTCTTTGCGGGCGAGCAGGGTATTGAATTCGGGCATGGGGGCTCCGGGGCTGGTCAATCGGGGGTCAATCGGGAGTCGATAGGCGGTCGATAGGCGGTCGTCTGCCGCATTGTGGCGGCCGGGATTTACATGCAGCAATGTCAGCGGGGCCGGCCGCCCGAACGTTGCTCATTGAGAACCGGCACGCGCCGGCACCTGAGAGGACAGCAGCATGAGCGGACTTTGGCAAACCAGCGCGAAGACCATCGGTCTGGCCTTGATCGGTCTGTGCGGAGTGGCGCAGGTCGCGGCGCAACCCAACACCTACGGCAACACCTACAGCAACGCGCAGAACAACTCGAACAGCAGCGCCCATCACAACGGACAAGCGAGCGAGTTGCCAGGCCGCGTCGGCCGCGTCGCCGAAGTCCAGGGCCGTGTCTGGCTCTTTGATACCGAGCAGGGCCAGTGGATCGACGCCCAGCGCAATCGCGCATTGACTGCGGGTGACCGCCTGTCGACTGAAAACGGCAGCCGTGCCGAGCTGCGCATCGGTTCGACCGAGTTGCGGGTCGGCCCGCGCACCGAGTTCGAGTTCACGCGGCTCGACGACGACCGCATGGTCTTCACGCTGCAGACCGGTACGCTGGCGCTGCGGGTGACGTCGCGCGAACTCGCCGACGAGATCGAGGTGCGCACTGCCGAAGGCCGCATCGTGCCCGAGCGCCGCGGCCACTACCGCATCGACCGCGAAGACGACACCACGTACCTTTCGGCCTGGCGCGGCTCGCTGCGCTTTGACGGGCGCGAGACCCAGGTTTCGGTGCCGGCCGGCCGGCGGGCCGAGTTCTTTGAGCAGCGGCCAGAGCGCACGGTCGTGGTGTCGTGGTCGAACCTGGCTACCGACAGTTTTGCCGATTGGGTCGCACTTGACGAACGACGGGATGAGCAGCGCGACGAGCGCAGCGCATCGCAGCGTTATGTCTCGCCTGAGATGACCGGCGCCGAAGACCTCGATCGCCACGGCCGCTGGCAGCGCCATCCTGACTTCGGCATGGTCTGGTCGCCGTTGAACGTGACGGTGGGTTGGGCGCCGTTCCGCCACGGCCGCTGGTTCTGGCATTTGCGCTGGGGCTGGACGTGGCACGACGAAGCGGCCTGGGGCTTCGCGCCGTTTCACTACGGGCGCTGGGTCAACTGGGGCGGGCGCTGGGCCTGGTCACCCGGCGGCTACGTGCCGCGCCCGGCGTTTGCGCCAGCGCTGGTGGCTTGGGTCGGCGGCTCGAATGCCAGCGTCTCGATCTCGATCGGTGGTGGCGGTGGTGGTGGCGGTTATGGGCCGATGGTCGGCTGGGTGCCGCTGGCGCCGCGCGACATCTACGTGCCGGCCTTCGGCTATGGCCCGCGTTACTTCGACCAGGTGAACCGGCCGCATCGCCCTTATCCGAACCAGCCAAACCACCCGCAACATCGGCCGCAAGTGCCCACCGGCCCGATCATGTACGGCAACAAGGGTGTGCCCGGCGCGGTCACGGTGGTGCCAGCGAACGTGCTTGCCCAACGTCAGCCGGTGGCTGCGGCGATGGTCAACGACGCCGCGGTGCAGCGGGCTTTGAACCAAGAGCGTTTTGTGCACTCCGCGCCGGCGGGCGGCCCGGCACTTGGCCAGCGTGCCCCGACCGCCGTGATCGCCGTGCCAGGTGGTGCGACGCCGGCACCGCGGCCGCCGGGGCAGGGCCCGATGGGGCCTCACGGGCCGCGCGCGGCGCAGGGCACACCCGAATCTGCGGGCGCGGCAAACGCAAGCCCACCGGCAAGTAACGGGCGCGTCATCGACCTGCGCCAGGACCGCATCGAGCATCGAAACGACATCCGCGGTGACCGACCAGCGGCGGGCTTCGGGCCTGCGATTTCTACGGCGCCAGCCAGAGGCGCCGCAGCGCCCAACGCGCACGCGGCGCCAGCGCCGGCTCAGCGACCGACGGCAGCGGTAGTCGGCTCGCAACGTGCGCCCGAACCGACGGCCGTGCGCACGTCGCCGAACCCGCCACCCGCTGCCGCACCGCAACGGCCACCCCAAGCCCATGACGTGCCGCAGGGCCGGCCGCAACAAGCGCCGGTACAACGCAACGACAAACGGCAAGACGATGCGCGCGAAGAGCAGCGTGACGGCAAGGCACGCACGCCGGAATCACGCCAGGGTCAGCGCGAGCGCAGCAACTCGCAATAGTCCTGGTGGCCCGGCGCCGGCGCGCGCCGGGTGCCTACTTCAGCAGCGGCAGCAGCACCGGCCAGACGTTGTCCAGCATCGCCGGGTGGGCCTCGGCCTTGGGGTGGATGCGGTCGGGCTGGAACAGGCTCTCGGCCTGCGGCCCGTCGGCAACGCCGGCCAGCAAAAACGGCACCAGCGAGACCGACTGTGCGCGGGCGACACTGGCAAACAGCGCGAAGAAGTCGTCGCCATATTTGCGCCCGTAGTTCGGCGGCACCTGCATGCCGACGACCACCACGCGCGCACCAGCGGCCTTGGCCGCAATTGTCATTTCGGTCAGGTTGGCCTGTGTCATCGGCAGCGGCAGGCCGCGCAATGCATCGTTGCCACCGAGCTCGATGATGACCACGGCCGGCTTGTGCAGCTTCAACAACGAGGCCAGCCTTGAGCGGCCGCCGGAACTGGTCTCGCCGCTGATGCTGGCATTGACCACCGTGGCGGCGAGCTTGTCGCGCTGCACGCGCTGCTCGAGCAAGGCCACCCAGCCGCGGCCGCGCGGGATGCCGTATTCGGCCGACAGGCTGTCGCCGACGACGAGCACCACGCGCGGCGTGGTCTGAGCCTGTGCGCTGGCAGCGATGATTGGCAAAACAATCGGCGGCACTAGCCGTGGCACCAGCGGCAGCACACGCTGCAAAGCGCGAGGCAACACGAAGGGCATCGCGACGGCGCTACAGTGCGCCACCCCGGCCATCCGCACCCAGTGCGCCAAACACTGGCGCCTTGTCCAACGCATGTCATCCCCAGCCATCATTGCAGTCCAGAAAATCACCAAGCAGGTAGTCGATTCCACCGGCACCTTGACGATTCTCCATGAGATCGACTTCACGCTGGCCGCGCGCGAGTCGGCGGCAATCGTCGGCGCATCGGGTTCGGGCAAGAGCACGCTGCTCTCGATCATTGCCGGGCTGGACGTGCCGACCAGCGGCACTGTTGTACTCGACGGCAACGACCTCTTTGTGCTCGATGAAGATGCCCGAGCAGCGGTGCGCGCGCGCAAGCTGGGGTTTGTATTCCAGAGTTTCCAGCTGCTGGCCAACCTGAACGCGCTGGAAAATACGATGCTGCCGCTGGAGCTGCTCGGGCGGACCAACGCGCGCGCGCTGGCCACCGAGATGCTGCGCCGGGTCGGCCTGGGCGAGCGTCTGGGCCACTACCCCAAGGTCTTGTCGGGTGGCGAGCAGCAACGTGTCGCGCTGGCCCGTGCATTTGTCGTCGAACCGGCAGTGCTGCTCGCCGACGAGCCCACCGGCAGCCTGGACTTTGCAACCGGCGGCACGGTGATGGACCTGATGTTCGCGATGAACCGCGAGGCCGGCACGACGCTGGTGCTGGTGACCCACGACCGCGCCATTGCCGAGCGTTGCGACCGCCAACTGCGCATCGAAGCCGGGCGGCTGGTCGGCTGACCCTTCCGCCCGCTGCATCGCGCCGCGGATCAGGGCTGCGACGAAAACTTGTTGTCGGTCTTGGCGGCCTTGCGCAGATCTTCCTGGTATTTTTGAAGTTTTTGCTGCTCGAAGCGTTTTTTGATTTCCGCCTTGACGTCGTCGAAGGGCGGGAACTGCGCGTCGCGCGTATCTTCGAGACGGATGATGTGAAAGCCGAACTGGGTCTTCACCGGGTCGGGCGTCATCTCGCCTTTTTTCAGCGCTGACAACGCCTTGCCAAATTCGGGCACGTAGGAATCGGCCTTTGCAAAGTCGAGGTCGCCGCCGTTCTGGCCGGAGCCGGTGTCCTTGGAGTGTTTTTTCGCCAGCTCGTCGAACTTGGCGCCGGCCTTGATCTGCGCGATCAGGCCTTTGGCTTCGTCTTCTTTTTCAACCAGGATATGCCGCGCCCGGTATTCGCTGCCGGTCGCTTGGCCCTTGAACTTGTCGTATTCGGTTTTGGCTTCGGCGTCGCTGGCGGGATTCTTCTTGCTGTAGTCGGCGAACAGCAGGCCGATCACGATGCCCTGGCGCGCGAGTTCCATCTGCGCGCGGAATTCGGGCGATGAGCTGATGCCCTTGCGGTCGGCCTCTTGGGCGAAGATTTCGCGCAGCACCACCTGGTCACGCGCCTGGCCTTCGACGTTGGGCGGCAATTGCTGGCCAGATCGCTGGGCTTGCAGCAGCAGGGCATCGACGCGCGATTTGGGCACTGCCTTGCCGTTGACGATGGCAACGTTCTGCGCCTGCGCGGCGAGTGGCGCGGCCAGCACAGCGCCACAGGCGATGGCGGCGATCAGAGACAGGCGCACGGCCAGGGTCGGGTTTTTCATGGGCGGGGTCTTTCGGCGGGGGTGGCACGGCGCGCAAGCACGCGGCCAACGGGGGGACAAATCGATCGGCTTCAGGGCTCGTCGGGAGCGCGGGCATCGATCGCCAGCGCGTGGATGCCGCGGGGCATCAGCGACGCCAGGGCATCATAAACGAGGCGGTGCCGCCCGACCCGGCCGACGCCGGCAAACCGCGCGCTGCGCAGTGCCAGCGCAAAGTGCCGGCCTTCCTTGGCGCCGGCATGGCCGGCATGCAGATGGCTGTCGTCGCGAACGGTCAATGTGGTCGGCGCCAGCGCCGAGCGCAGCGCGGCTTCGATGTCGGCTGCGGTCACGCCCGGGTGCAAGCCGGCGCTGGGTTCAGCGTTCGTCTCGGCGCTCATGGTGTTGTCTCCTTGGCCGGCTCGGCGGCCGGTACGGCGGGCTCGATATATCTGCTCAGGTACAGCCCTTGCGCCAACGTGAACAGCAGCATCAAGCCGATGCCGCCGAAGAGTTTGAAATTGACCCAGGTGTCGGTCGAGTAGCTGTAGGCGACCCAAAGATTGAGCAGCCCCATCGCCGAGAAGAAAAGCACCCAGGCCAGATTCAATCGCTGCCAGACCGGCGCGGGCAGTTGCAGTTGTTCGCCGAGCAATACACGCAGCAGGTTTTTGCCAAACAACAGCGGGGCCAATGCAAAGGCCAGGGCCATGGCCCAATACAGACCGGTCGGCTTCCACTTGATGAAGGTCTCGCTGTGGAAGTAAATCGTCAAGCCGCCGAGCACAACTACGAGCACCAGACTGACCCACAACATCACGTCCACCTTTTGGCCACGCAGCTTGAGCCAGAGCACCTGCGCCAGCGTCGCGACGATGACGACCACCGTGGCCAGCAGCACCGGCGCCTCTTCGGGCCCGATGATCGAACCCGACACCAGCCAGCCAAAATGCTGCGTCGCCAACGCGGCGGCGCCAGCCTTGTCGTTGCCCGCGATCTTGAAGGTCGCAAAGAACAGAATAATTGGCAAAAAGTCAAAAAGCAGTTTCATTCGTAGAGCGCTGGATAGGGGAACGGGCCAGGGGCGGATTGTGCCGGCGCGCCGGCTGGGCGCGGCGGCCGCACGTGGCTACTCGGCTGACTATTTGGCCGGATCAAAACCGATCGCCGCCGAATTGATGCAGTAGCGGGCGCCGGTCGGCTGCGGGCCGTCGTCGAAGACATGGCCGAGGTGGGTGCCGCACTGCTTGCAGCGCACCTCGACACGCACCATGCCATGCGCTTCGTCGCGCACTTCTTCGATCACCTCGCTGTTGATCGGCTGCCAGTAACTCGGCCAACCACAACCGGCGTCAAACTTGGTGCCGGCATCGAAGAGTGCGATGCCGCAGCCGACGCAGTGGTACTGGCCGGCCGCAAAGTGGTCCCAGTACTTGCCGCTGAACGCGCGCTCGGTGGCGGCGTGGCGCGCCACCTGGTACTGCATCGGATCGAGCTGCGCGCGCCAGTCGGCGTCGGGCTTCTGCACCGGGTAGCGCGGGTCGTCGTGGTCGTGGGGGGTCGGCGCGGCGGTATTGTTTTTGCTGAACAGGTTCATGATGAACAGGACACTTCGAGGTGTTGCGCCCAGTCGGGCGGGAAGCCAGCATCGGCGGCAGCATTCGGGTTGTCATGCTGTTCGTCGAACGGGCGCTGCAAGACTTTCAGCAGCCGCTGCGTTTCACTGAAATCGCCTGCCCGCGCTTGTTGGATCGCGACTTCGGCGAGGTGGTTTCGCAGCACAAATTTTGGATTGATGGCATTCATGCGCTGCCCGCGTGCGGTGTCATCGCTGGACTCGGCAACCAGGCGCGTTTGATAGCGCAGCGCCCAGGCGTCGAGTGCGGCGTGGTCGAGGAAGAGGTCGCGCAGGGTGTCGTTACCGGCGCCCGCAGCGCTGCTGAACCGGCTCAGCGTGCGAAAGACGATCGTGAAATCGGCGCGGTCTGCAGCCATCAAGCTGAGCAGGTCATCGATGAGTTCGCCGTCGGCATCGTGGTGCTCAAGCAGGCCGAGCTTGGCGCGGAAGCGGGCATTCAGCGCGTCGGGGAACGCGGTCTTGAAGGGCTCCAGCGCAGCCAGCGCCTGATCGCTGTCGCCAATCAATGGCATCAACGCCTGCGCCAGCGCGTGCAGGTTCCAGAACGCCACCTGCGGCTGGCGTGCGTAGGCGTAGCGGCCTTGGGTGTCGGTGTGGTTGCAGATGTGGCCGGGGTCAAACGCATCCAGAAAACCGAACGGCCCGTAATCGATGGTCAGGCCCAGGATCGACATATTGTCGGTATTCATCACGCCATGACAGAACCCGACCGCCTGCCACTGCGCCACCATCGCCGCGGTGCGCAGCGTGACTTCGCGCAGCAGCCCGGTGTAGCGCTCGGGTTCACCAGCGAGCCCCGAAAAGTGCGTCTCGATCACCGCATCGGCCAGCGCACGCAATGCGTCGGTGTCCTGCGCGGTGTGGGTGAAATGCTCGAAATGCCCGAAGCGGATGAAGCTCGGCGCGACCCGTGTCACCACGGCCGCGGTCTCGATCGTCTCGCGGCGCACCGGCAGGGCCGAGCCGATGACGGCCAGCGCCCGCGTCGTCGGGATGCCCAGCGCATGCCTAGCATCGGAACACAGAAATTCGCGGATCGACGAGCGCAACCCGGCGCGGCCATCACCCATGCGCGAATAAGGCGTCAAGCCGCTGCCCTTGAGCTGGACTTCGAACGCACCGGCAGGCGTGTCGATCTCGCCGAGCAAAAGCGCACGGCCGTCACCGAGCTGGCCGGCCCAGACACCAAACTGGTGGCCGGAATAAACCGTCGCCAACGGGCTGCCTAGGCCGGCGATCGGCTGGCCGGACAGCGCCAGCAGCGCGGCTTCACTCTCAATCCAACCGGTGATCCCCATCTGCTCGGCGAGCGCGTCACTGCGCGCCACCCAATGTGGTTGTGGCAATGCTGCGGCCACCACCGGCGTAGCGAAACGATCAGCGAAACGATCAGCGAATCGATCAGCGGATCGATCAGCGGATCGATCAGCGGATCGATCGGCAGATCGATCAGCAAGGCGCTCACCCAGGCCGGCGATGAAGCGGCTCTCATGCCACGCGGGCAGGCTCAGTCGGGCAAGGTCACGCGGCGCATTCATGATCAGATTGTCCGCCGGCAGACAAACCTCGGCGCGATGCAGTGAGAATGTCCCCTGCGACCGCTACGCAATCCTCTTCCAAAAATTCGGAGACCACGATGCTCGGGCTGATGCAAGACCAACCGCTGTTGATTTCTTCACTGATCGAATTTGCTGGCCGCCACCATCACGATACGCAGATCGTCTCGCGCCGCGTCGAGGGCGACATCCATCGCTACACCTACCGCGATGCCGCGGCGCGTGCGCGCCGTGTTGCGAACGCCATCGACCGCCTGGGCCTGGCGTTCAGCGACCGCGTCGCGACGCTGGCCTGGAACGGCTACCGCCACTTCGAGCTTTATTTTGGCGTCTCGGGCAGCGGCCGGGTGCTGCATACCCTGAACCCGCGCCTCGCACCCGAACAGGTCGCCTGGATCGCCAACCACGCCGAGGACCAGGTCATAGTTTTCGAGCTGACCTTCCTGCCGTTGATCAAGGCCGTCTGGCGGCATTGCACGACGGTCAAACACTGGATCGTTTTGTGCGAAGCCGATGCGCTGCCCGCCGACACCGGCATCGACGGCTTGCGCAGCTACGAAGACTGGATCGCCGGCGAAAGTGAGGCCTACACCTGGCCGGTTTTTGACGAACGCAGCGCGGCGGTGCTTTGTTATACGAGCGGCACCACGGGCAACCCCAAGGGCGCACTTTTCAGCCACCGCTCGACGCTGCTGCACGCTTACGGCGGCGCGCTGCCCGATACCCTGGGCCTGTCGGCGCGCGACTGCATCCTGCCGGTGGTGCCGATGTTCCACGTCAATGCCTGGAGCATCCCCTATGCCGCGGCGATGACCGGTGCCAAGCTGGTCTTCCCCGGCCCGGCACTCGACGGCCAGTCGGTCTACGAGCTGCTCGAATCCGAAAAGGTCACGATGGCCGCCGGCGTGCCGACGGTCTGGCTGATGCTGCTCAACCATGTCAGACAGCATGGCCTGAAATTCACCCACATGCGGCGCACGGTGATCGGCGGCTCGGCCTGTCCGTCGGCGATGATCAAGAGCTTCCGCGACGATTTCGACGTGACCGTGCTGCACGCCTGGGGCATGACCGAGATGTCGCCGATCGGCACGGTGTGCAGCCTGAAGCTGGCGCAGCGTGCGCTCGACCCCGACGCGCAACTGGCG
>JANOKR010000105.1:0-1703 GCA_031419315.1 Betaproteobacteria bacterium | reverse complement strand
GCAGGCCGCCGGCCGCGTTGAGCGCACGCGCCAAGGCCGGTGAGGCCCCACGTTCACGCCAGCGTGCGCGCAGGCGCACCACGGCGAGGATGACCAGCAGCAGGAACAAAAAACTCTGTATCACAAACAACGCGCCGAGTGCCAGGAATGCCGCC
Source organism: Betaproteobacteria bacterium (assembly GCA_031419315.1). Lineage (GTDB taxonomy): Bacteria > Pseudomonadota > Gammaproteobacteria > Burkholderiales > Burkholderiaceae_C > Rubrivivax. The sequence goes on along the minus strand of JANOKR010000105.1, from coordinate 1,548 downwards.
GTCTTGGCTGTCATTTCGGCGGCGATGAACTGCGGCAGGAAGGCGAGAAAAAACAAGGCGACCTTGGGGTTGAGCACATTCGTCAACAGGCCGCTGCGAAAGTCGGCCCAGAAGCTGCGCGGCGCGACCAGTGCCGCGATATCCACCGGCATTGCTGCGCTGGCTGTACCGGCCGCAGCAGACGCCAGCGATGCCCGCCCCATGCCAAAAGCCAGCCACAGCAGGTAAGCCGCCCCTGCCCATTTGATGATGCTGAATGTCGTCGGCGACACGACCAGCAGCGCCGCCAGGCCAAAGGCCGCTGCCAAGGCATGCAGCACGCAGCCGGCGTTGATACCGAGCGCAGCAGCAATGCCCGCGCGGGCGCCACCTTGCAGGCTGCGGCTGACGGTGAGCAGCAGGTCGACACCCGGCGTCGCATTGAGCACCAGCGTCGCGGCCATGAAGAGGGCCAGGTCCTGCGGCCCGGCCAGGCCGATCGTGTGCAGCAGAGGCGCGAAGTCCGGCATCGGTGGCGTCAGACGCTCAGAGCATTTCGATGGCCATCGCGGTGGCCTCGCCGCCGCCGATGCACAGCGCCGCCAGGCCACGCTTGAGGCCGTGTTTGCGCAGGGCGCCGAGCAGCGTGACGACGATGCGCGCGCCGCTGGCGCCGATCGGGTGGCCCAATGCGCAGGCGCCGCCATGCACGTTGACGATTTCGTGCGGCAGCCGGTAGTCGGCCATCGCGGCCATCGTGACCGCGGCGAAGGCTTCGTTGACCTCCCACAGGTTGACACTCTTGGCATCCCAGCCGGCTCTCTTTAGCGCCTTCTCGATGGCGCCAGCGGGTGCCGTGGCAAACCATTCCGGCGCCTGGGCGTGCACCGCGTGGCTGACGATGCGCGCCAGTGGTGTGCAGCCCAGCGCCCTTGCGGTGGACTCGCGCATCAGCACCAGCGCGGCGGCGCCGTCGCTGATGCTCGACGAATTCGCCGCGGTGATCGTGCCGTCTTTTTTGAACGCGGGTTTGAGCGTCGGGATCTTGTCCAGCCGCGCCTTGAACGGCTGTTCGTCTTGTTTGACGATGACCTCGCCGCCCTTGCCGGGCAGCGCCACCGGTGCCATTTCCCAGTCGAAGCTACCGTCTTCGTTGGCGAGCTTGGCGCGTTTTGTCGAGGTGATCGCAAACTGGTCCTGCGCCTCGCGCGTGAAGCCATATTTGGCGACGCAGCTTTCGGCAAAAACGCCCATCGCCTTGCCGCGCTCGTAAGCGTCCTCCAATCCGTCCATCGCCATAGGGTCGAAGATCTGCGCGGCGCCATAACGCACGCCCTTGCGCGCAAACATCAGGTGCGGTGCGTTGGTCATGCTTTCCATGCCGCCGGCGACGACGACGTTCGCGCTGCCCGCGGTGAGCATGTCGTGGCCGAACATCATCGCGCGCATGCCGCTGCCGCACATTTTGCTCAAGGTCACCGCGCCGGCGCTGTCGGGCAGGCCGGCGCGTCGCATCGCCTGGCGCGCCGGCGCCTGGCCCTGGCCGGCCATCAGGCAGTTGCCGAGCAG
>JANOKR010000104.1:0-4501 GCA_031419315.1 Betaproteobacteria bacterium | reverse complement strand
ACGCGCAGCACCCGCGCTCGCCCGACCACAACGAGATGTTGTTCATCGTGCAGCACCAGACCAGCGAGCTGTGGATGAAGCTGATGCTGCACGAGCTGCGCGCGGCGGTCGCCTGCGTCGCCAACGACCAGCTCGGCAGCGCCTTCAAGATGCTGGCGCGGGTGAGCAAGATCATGGAGCAACTGGTGCATGCCTGGGACGTGCTGGCGACGATGACACCGCCCGAGTACAGCGCGATCCGGCCCTACCTGGCCAACTCCAGCGGCTTCCAGAGCTGGCAGTACCGCTGCATCGAATTTTTGCTCGGCAACAAAAACGCGCAGATGCTCAAGCCCCACGCCCACCGCGCCGACTTGGCTGCGCAGGTGCAAGCGGCGCACGAAGCGCCGTCGCTGTACGACGAAGCGCTGCGCCTGCTGGCCCGCCGCGGCTTGAGCCTGCCGGCCAGCCATGTCGACCGCGACTGGCGCCAGCCCTATCAATCGAGTGACGCGGTCGAGCAGGCCTGGCTGGTGGTCTACCGCAACCCGCAGAAGTATTGGGACCTGTACCAACTGGGCGAAGAACTCACCGACCTGGAAGACACTTTCAGGCTCTGGCGTTTCAGGCATGTGACGACGGTCGAACGCATCATCGGCTTCAAGCGCGGCACCGGCGGCACCAACGGCGTCGGTTATCTGCGCAAGATGCTCGACGTGGTGCTGTTCCCCGAGATCTGGAAGCTGCGCACCGATTTGTGAGTGCCCCAAGGCCGGCCAGGGCCGGCCGTCCCCCATGGGGCTCAAGGAAAGTGGCAGAGCCACATTTCCTTGAGCGCACTGCACGCGACAATGCGCGGCATGAAGCTCTGCCACATCGCGCTGATCATCGTCGCGCAAGCACTGGCCCCCGCGCTGGCCGACTCGGCCTTTGACCTGCCGATCCGCGCCGGCAAGGTCGAAGAAGTCTGCATGCCGCTCAAGGCCGGCACGACGCTGCAATGGCGTTTCAGCGCCGACCTGCCGGTCGACTTCAACCTGCATCACCATGTCGGCAAGGACGTGGTGATGCCCGTCGACCTGAAGACCGTCGCTACGCACGTCGGTCAGCAAAAGATCGACCGCGACAACGACTGGTGCCTGATGTGGACGGCGCCCAAGGCCGGCGTGGCACGGGTGCGCGGCCACTGGTCGGTGCTGCCAAATTGATGCGTTGACATGGCCCCCGAAACAAAGTTGCCGCATGTCGTGGTCGTCGGCTGTGGCTTCGGCGGGCTCGAAGCGGTGCGTGTGCTGGCGCGCTCGGGTGCGGTCGAGATCACGCTCGTCGACCGCACCAACCACCATCTCTTTCAGCCCTTGCTGTACCAGGTCGCGACGGCGGGTTTGAGCGCGCCAGCGATCTCGGCGCCGATCCGGCACCTGCTGCGGCACGAGATGCAGGGCGGTCGATTGACGGTGTTGCAGGCGGATGTGGCCGCGGTCGACATCGCCGCGGCTGAGGTCGTTCTTGATCGCGGCGCGCGGCTGCGCTATGAACATCTCATCGTCGCTGCCGGGGCCACGCACAGCTATTTTGGCCATGACGATTGGGCTGTGCATGCGCCGGGGCTGAAAACGCTGGCCGATGCTTTTGACATTCGCGCGCGCGCTTGATCGGCGCCTTCGAGCGTGCCGAGCGGGCGCAGAGTGTTGGCGACGATGCCGAGCGCGCCGCCTGCATGAGTTTTGTCGTCATCGGCGCCGGGCCGACCGGTGTTGAGCTTGCCGGCACGCTGGTTGAAATCGCGCATCACACGCTGCCCGATGAGTTCCGCCACATCGATTCTCGCCAGGCGCGGGTGCTGCTCGTCGAGGGTGCCGATCGGGTGCTGGGTGCTTTTGACCCCCGGCTTTCTGCCAGCGCACGGCGCCAGCTCGAAAAACTCGGGGTTGAAGTTTTGACCGGCTGCCGCGTCACCGGCATCGATGCTGATGGCGTGCAGTTGGCCACCGCTAACGGCATCACGCAGCTGCAATCCAGAACCGTGCTGTGGGCCGCCGGCATCGCTGCGTCGCCGCTCGGTCAGTCGCTGGCACAAGCCGCCGGTGTGGTGCTCGACCGCGCCGGTCGGGTGCCGGTGCTCGCCGACCTGAGCCTCGCCGGCCATCCGAATATCAGCGTCGTTGGCGATCTGGCTGCGGCGGTGGATGCAAGCAGCGGCAAGCCGGTGCCCGGGGTCAGCCCGGCGGCCAAACAGATGGGGCGCCGCGCGGCGGCGAATGTCCTGGCGCGTGTGAAGGGCCAGCGAACTGCCGGCTTTGTCTATGCCGACTACGGCACGCTGGCGACGATCGGGCGCAATGCGGCGGTGGTGCAGATTGAAGTGCCGCTGCTCGGTCAGATCCGGTTTGCGGGGTATGCGGCCTGGCTGTTCTGGCTCTTTGCGCATATCTATTTTCTGATCGGCTTTCGCAACCGGCTCGTGGTCCTGATCGATTGGGCCTGGAGTTATCTCAGCTTCGCGCGGCACGCCCGCGTCGTCGCCGAGCCGGTGCGCGCCGTTCGACACCACCACGATCACCACCCGGCCCCAAGCGTCGAGCGGCAAACCTAAAATCGGCATCAAGGAGCACCCGCATGGACACCCGAACTTCCCCCCACCGTTTGCGTATCGATCGCCTGCGCGAGGAGCTGGCACGCCTGGGTGTGCACGCTCTGCTGGTGCCCAGCGCCGACCCCCATCTGTCGGAATATCTGCCCGGCCGCTGGCAGGGCCGCGAATGGCTTTCCGGCTTTACCGGCTCGATGGCGACGCTGGTCGTCAGCGCCGACCGTGCGGCGCTGTTTGCCGACAGCCGCTACTGGGAGCAGGCCGAGCGCGAACTGCTCGGCTCGGGCATCGAGCTGGTGAAGATCGCCACCGGCAGCGCGGCCACGTACATCGACTGGCTGGCCCGCGAAGTACCCGCCGGCCAGACCGTCGCCGTCGACGGCCAGGTGCTCGGCCTGGCGGCTGCGCAGTTGCTGCGTGGCGGGCTCGATCGCGCTGGCGTCAAGCTGGCCACCGACATCGACCCGATCGATGCCGTCTGGCCCGACCGGCCGGCGCTGCCGACGGCGGCAATCTACGAACATCGCGCGCCGCATGCAGCGTTATCGCGTGCGAAAAAGCTGGCGCTGGTGCGTGAGCAGATGGCCGGCGTCGGCGCGACACATCACTTCGTTTCCAGCGTCGACGATATTGCATGGATCACCAATCTGCGCGGCGCTGACGTGACCTACAACCCGGTCTTCCTGGCGCATCTGTTGATCACTTTGACGGGTGCCACGATGTTTGTCGGCGCCGGCAAGATCGACGCCACGCTGGCCGCCGTGCTGGCCGCCGACGGCATCACGCTGGCGCCTTACGCCGACGTGGTGGCGGCACTCGCCGCGCTGCCAGCGGCAGGCAATGCGAGCGTGCTGCTCATCGACCCGCGCCGCGTGACCCACGGCTTGCGCGCGAATGTGGCCGCCGGTGTCCGTGTCGTCGAGGCGATCAACCCGAGCACGCTGCTGAAGAGCCGCAAAGGCGCGGCCGAGGCCGGACATATCCGCGCCGCGATGGCGCAGGACGGTGCCGCGATGTGCGAGTTTTACGCCTGGTTCGAAGCTGCCCTGGCGGCCAGAGACACCGGCAACATCGACATCACCGAGCTCACGGTCGACGAACAACTCTCGGCGGCACGCGCCCGCCGGCCGGGTTTTGTGGGCCTGAGCTTCTCGACCATCGCAGGTTTCAACGCCAACGGTGCGATGCCGCACTACCGCGCCACCGAGACCTCACACGCGGCGATCGCTGGTGACGGCCTGCTGCTCATCGACTCCGGCGGGCAGTACCTCGGCGGCACCACCGACATCACCCGCGTGTGGCCGATCGGCCAGGTCAGCGAAGCGATGAAACGCGACTACACGCTGGTGCTCAAGGGCATGCTGGCCTTGTCGCGCACACGATTCCCGCGGGGCACGCTGAGCCCGATGCTCGACGCCATCGCGCGTGCGCCACTGTGGGAGCAGGGTGTCGAGTTCGGCCATGGCACCGGCCATGGGGTGGGTTATTTCCTGGCCGTGCACGAAGGCCCGCAGAGCATCAGCAAGGCGATCCCCGATGCGCACATGGCGATGGAGCCGGGCATGATCACGTCGATCGAGCCGGGGCTGTACCGGCCCGGGCAATGGGGCATCCGCATCGAAAACCTGGTGCTCAATGTGCCGGCAGTCACGCCCGAGGGCAGCACCTTCGGCGAGTTTCTCGAGTTCGAGACCCTGACCCTGTGCCCGATCGACACCCGCAACATTCAGCGCGCGCTGCTGCGTGACGATGAAGTGGCCTGGCTGAACGGCTACCACGCCACGGTGCGCGAGCGCCTCGCGCCGCTGGTCAGCGGCGCCGCGCTGGCCTGGTTGATTCAGCGCACCGAAGCGGTGGTTTGAGCGGCCGATAGCCCGATCTGAATTGGCGTTCAGCTGGGTCGGTACGCATCAACGGGGGTTGTCCTCG
>JANOKR010000103.1:0-20964 GCA_031419315.1 Betaproteobacteria bacterium | reverse complement strand
CCCCCCCCACGATTCGTGCCCGCTTTGACGGCGGCATGACCGGCGGGCCGCTTCACTCCGATGTTTCGTGCACCTTGGAAAAAGGGAGAATTCAGCATGAAGACCGCATTGAAAAGTTGGGCCGTCGCAGGCGCCGGTGCTGGCGGGCAGCGCCGGTGCTGCCGGTGTACCGGGGCAGGGCACCTGGGAAACCACCTTGCAGCCGCGTGACTTGGACGGCGACACGATCACCGACGCGTTTTACGATACCGAGCTGAATATCACCTGGCTGCGCAATGCCAATGCCAATAGTCCGATGGTCTGGGCCGATGCAAACGCGTGGGCCGCCAACCTGGTCGTCGGTGCCTTCAGCGACTGGCGGCTGCCGACGATGGTCGATACCGGCGCGCCGGGTTGCGACTACAGCGATGCCGGCGGCACCGACTGTGGCTACAACGGGCAGACCAAAACCGGCGCCACGTTGTTCAGCGAGATGGCGCACCTGTGGTACGTGACGCTCGGCAACAAGGCCTTGTGCCCACCTGGCGACGCGGCTTGTTCCGTCGCGCAACCCGGCTGGGGCCTGACCAACACGGGCGACTTTCAGAGCATGCAGTCCTACTACTACTGGTCCGGTCTGGAGTACGCGCTGGGTTTGAGCGGCGCGTGGACCTTCTATACCTCCGACGGCAGCCAGAGCAGCGTCGACGGGTACTTTGCGGTGTATGCGCTGGCTGTGCGCCCCGGCGATGTGCCCGCGGTGCCGGAGCCTGGAACGGCGGCGTTGGTGCTGATGGGCCTGGGCGCATTGGCGGTGGCAAGGCGGCGGCGGGCAGATTGATGCTTCGGCGCTGAGGCGCCTGGCAACGATTGCCGGTACTGAAGCTGGGCGTTAGCCTGTTTCAGCCGCACCTCGGCACTGCCTGGGCAACTGCGGCAACTAGGTGGCGCGGCCAGGTTGATCGCATCTTCAGGTTCCCCGTCGGTTCACCCCCGCGCCGCCTCTGCGAGCGACGGACGCCGAGCTCCCGCCAGCCACCGCAACGGCTCAGCGCATTGGCAGTTCAACACCCAGGCCGCCACCGGCCCAGCCGGGGTTGGGGTGGCCGGCGTAGAGCAAAAGAATTCGCTAAACCAAGCCGGCCACCCCAATCCCGGCTGCGCGAACAACCCAAGCTTTGAACACCCGCTTTCAACGCCGCATCGAACCCAACCCCGGGCCGGCAAGCGCCAACCAGCGCCAACCATCCGCCCCAAGCGACTACAATCCAAGGCTGACAGCGCTGCTGTCTCCCGCCGGCCCCGCGCCGCAACGCCCCCGCTTCACCGACGCCTCAGCCGCTGACGTGACCGCGCCGGCCCAAGAAACGCGGCGCCAGAGCACCCCGCAGCGCAAGCCGACATCCTGAAAAATCTGCGCCGCGCGCGTTCCGCCCCCAACGGGCCGAACGCCAGCGCGCAGACCCCAAGCCAATGATCGACATTGCGGCCCCGCTGCCTGGCCGCGCCGATGAACGGATATCCATGAATACCGCCGAGGCTAAACAAGTCCTCGAAACCGCCCTGATCTGCGCCCAGGCGCCGCTGCCGCTGCGCGACATGCGCGCGCTCTTTGACGATCAGGTCGGCACCGATACGTTGCGCTCGCTGCTTGACACCCTGGTGCGCGACTGGGAAGGCCGCGGCGTCGAGCTCGTCGCGCTGGCCAGCGGCTGGCGCTTCCAGAGCCGGCCCGAGATGCGCCAATATCTCGACCGGCTGCATCCTGAAAAACCGGCGAAATATTCGCGCGCGGTGCTCGAAACGCTGGCCATCGTGGCTTACCGCCAGCCGGTGACACGCGGCGATATCGAAGAAGTGCGCGGCGTCACGGTGACCAGCCAGATCGTCAAGCAGCTCGAAGACCGCGGCTGGATCGAAGTCATCGGCTACCGCGAATCGCCCGGCCGCCCCGGCCTGTACGCGACCACAAAACAGTTTCTCGACGACCTGGGCATCCACAGCCTGGACCAGTTGCCCGAGCTCGATGGCCTGGGCGAAGGCACTGGGCCGCTGGCCGAACTGGTGCCAGCGTTGCAAGACGCCGGTGACCAGAGCCAGGGTAGCCAGGGCTCGCTGTTGCCGGCGCTGGAGGCGAGTGCCGAGGCGCTGACCGACTTCGCCGCAGCCGCAGCCGCAGCCGCCATCGACAACGACTCCCACGGCGCGGCCGCCATCGCCAGCGCCGCCGCCAGCCCCGCCGCCACCGAAGCCGACACCCCGTCACCGCAGGACCCCGCCAAGCATGAAGCCGAATCAAACTGACCCCACCGACGATGTAGCGGCTGCTCCGGAAGCTGTCGCCACCGAGCCGGGCGACGCTGCCCCGGCGCGCAAGCCGCGTCGCAAACGGGTGGCCAAAGCGGCCGAGCCGGAGGGCGGCGAAGCGGCGGCCCTGGCGGAGTCGCCATCCGCATCCACATCCGCACCTGCGGCCGAAGTAGCCGTGCCCGCCGGTGATGACGCTGTGCGGCCGCGGCCCAAGCCCGATGCCAGGGCTGGTGATCGAAACGAGACCAGTGGTGGTGGTGCAGACGCAGCCGAAACCGCCGAAGCCGGTGCTGCCGATCCCGCCGGCGCGGCCCCGGCCGGCGATGGCGAAGCTGAAGGCGAAGGCCGGCGCCGCCGCCGCAATCGCCGCCGCGGCAAACGTGGCGCCGATCGCGGGCCGCGCGCTGACGGAGCCGAAGCCGCGCAAGACGACCCGATGCAGCATCTCGGCCCGTTGCCGCCGGGCGATGTCGTCGAGCTCTTTGCGCAGGTTATCTCCGGCGAGTTCGATTCCGAACCGGCGGCGCAGCCGGCATCGGCCGCCGAAGTCGTTGCCCCGATGCAAGCCGACGTGCAACCTGTCGTCACAGCCGAACCCGCTTCGACGGAAACGCCTGCCGATGTCGATCGCGAGCTCTCGGTGATTGGTGAGGCCGCCATCGACGGCGACGGTGACGGCGCGAGTGATGAAGTTGGTGAGCGCCCCGACATCACGCGTGCCGCCCCCGGCACGCAAGACCCGGGCAAACGGGTGCTCGCCCCCGAGCCCGATGCGCCCAAGCTGCACAAGGTGCTGGCCCAAGCCGGTGTCGGTTCGCGGCGCGACCTCGAGGAGATGATCGCCGGCGGCCGCGTCGCGGTCAACGGCCAGCCGGCGCATACCGGCCAGCGCATCTCTTTTGGTGACCGCATCACGGTCGACGGCAAGCCGGTGCGGGTGCGCATCGCACCGCCGCCGCCGCGGGTGCTGGCGTATCACAAGCCGGCCGGCGAGGTCGTGACGCATGACGACCCGCAGGCGCGGCCGACGGTCTTCCGCCGCCTGCCGCGGTTGCAGCAGGGCAAGTGGCAATCGGTCGGCCGGCTCGACATCAATACCGAAGGCCTGCTGCTGTTTACCAACTCGGGCGACCTGGCCAACCGGCTGATGCACCCGCGCTTTGGCGTCGAACGCGAATACGCGGTGCGCGTGCTTGGCGAGGTCTCACGAGAGCAGCGCGAGCGGCTGCTGGCGGGTGTCGAAATCGACGGTCAGGCGGCGGCGTTTCGCAGCATCGAAGACGGCGGTGGCGAAGGCGCCAACCGCTGGTTGCGGGTGGTCATCACCGAAGGCCGCAACCGCGAAGTGCGCAAGCTCTTCGAGTCGGTCGGTCACGCAGTGAGCCGGCTGATCCGCATCCGTTACGGCGCCGTCGTGCTGCCGCGTGGATTGAAGCGCGGCGTCTGGGTCGACCTGAGCACCGGCGACGTCGCCGCGCTGCAATTGGCCTGCGGGCTGGTGCGTGCCGAAGGGCCACGCGGCGAGCAGCGGGATGCTGAGCGCGGGGGTGAGCGGGGCAACGAGCGCGGCAGTGCGCGCGGTGGTGAGCGCGGTAGTGAGCGTGGCAACGTGCGCGCCAATGAGCGGCCGGGCGAGCGCAGTCCCGATGCGGCCGGCCCTGACAGCGGCCGCGGCCGCCGCGGTGGCCGCCGCGGCGCGCGCGGCCCGCGTCGCGAAGGCGAAGGCGCCAACGAGCGCTCGCCGATGCAACGTGATCAGCGCGAAGCCCGTGAACCCCGCGAGCCGCGCCAGCCGCTTGACCCGCGCCTGCCCAAGTCTGAGCAGCGGATGGAGTTTCGTGAGGGCGACGACGCCGAGAACCGCGGCCCGATCCCGAACCCCTTGCAGCAGACCTACGACAAGCGTGCGATCCAGCTGGCGCGCAAACAGCGCGAGTATTCAGAAGACGGCCCGATCCCGAACCCGCTGCAACAGACCTACGACAAACGTGCGCTGCAGCAGGCCGAGCGCGCGCCGGTACGCGAGATCGACGACGACGGCCCGATCCCTAACCCGCTGCAGCAGACCTACGACAAGCGGTTTGCGTCCGGCGGCAAAGGCGGCGGCGGCCAACGCGGTGGCCAGCGTGCGGGCGGTGGTGGTGGTGGTGGTGGTGGTGGATTTGGTGGCGGCCAGCGTGGCGCCGGCGGCCCCGGGGGACCGGGTGGCCCGCGTGGCCCAGGAGGCCCCGGCGCGCCGCGGCGCCGCAAGAAGCCGGCCGGAGCCGGCGGTGGTGGCGCTGGCGGCGCTGGCGGCGGTGCTGGCGGCGGCGAGCGCCAGCCGGACCCGCTGCGCACGGCGGTCGGATACATCGGCGGCGATGCCTTTCTCAAGAAGGCCGGCGGCGGGCGGCGTGGTGGCAAGGGCGGTGGTGGCCGCAGCGGGCGCTGATCGGCGGCACGCCGGCTAGAATCCAAGGCTTTGTTCAGATCGCTTTGTCGACCAAGAATCGCAGGAGAAACTTTCATGGCCATCGAACGCACGCTGTCGATCATCAAACCCGACGCCGTGGCAAAAAATGTCATCGGGCAGATTTACGCCCGCTTTGAATCGGCTGGACTGAAGGTGATTGCCGCGCGCATGGTGCACCTGTCGCGCGCCGACGCCGAGGCTTTCTATGCGGTGCACAAGGCGCGGCCGTTTTTTGCCGACCTGGTCAAGTTCATGAGCTCCGGCCCTGTCATGATCCAGGCCCTTGAAGGTGAGGGCGCGATCGCCAAGAACCGCGACCTGATGGGCGCCACCGATCCGAAGAAGGCTGACAAGGGCAGCATCCGCGCCGACTTTGCCGACAGCATCGACGCCAACGCGGTGCACGGCTCCGACGCCGCCGAGACCGCGGCCGTTGAGATCGCCTTTTTCTTCCCCGGCATGAACGTCTACAGCCGGTAAGCACAATCCGATGGTCAACCTGCTCGACTTCGACCTCGACGGGTTGGCCGCGTTTTGTGCCGGCCTGGGCGAAAAGCGCTTCCGCGCAGTCCAGCTCTACCGCTGGATGCACCAGAAGGGCGAGGCCGACTTCGAGCAGATGTCGGACCTGGCCAAGTCACTGCGCAGCAAGCTCGCCGGTGTCGCCGAAGTACGCGCGCTGTCGATGATCTCTGAGCAAGTCTCGGCCGACGGCACCGTGAAGTGGCTGTTCGATGTCGGCGGTGGTGATGCCGTCGAAACCGTGTTCATCCCCGAAGCCGACCGCGGCACCTTGTGTGTGTCGTCGCAAGCAGGCTGCGCAGTGGGCTGCCGTTTTTGTTCGACCGGGCACCAGGGTTTCAGCCGCAACTTGAATGCCGGCGAGATCGTCGCCCAGCTCTGGTTTGCCGAACATCGTCTGCGCGCGCGCCAGCAGCCCGTGACCAGCGAACGCCAGATCGACAACGTCGTGATGATGGGCATGGGCGAGCCGCTGCAGAACTACGCCGCGCTGGTGCCGGCCTTGCGCACGATGCTAGACGACCATGCCTACGGCCTGTCGCGCCGGCGCGTGACGGTTTCGACTTCGGGTGTGGTACCGATGATCGACCGCCTGCAACAGGACTGCCCGGTGGCGCTCGCCGTCTCGCTGCATGCGCCCAACGACACGCTGCGCAGTGACCTGGTGCCGCTGAACCGCAAATATCCGCTGCGCGAATTGATGCATGCCTGCCAGCGGTATCTGGCCGCGGCGCCGCGCGACTTCATCACTTTTGAGTACTGCATGCTCGACGGTGTCAACGACACCCCTGCCCTGGCGCATGAACTCGTCGCGCTGGTGCGCGGCTTGAGCCCGGAGTCATCAACGTCGGTGTCCTGCAAGATCAACCTGATCCCGTTCAATCCGTTCCCGGAATCGGGGCTCAAGCGCTCGCCGACGGCACGCGTGCAGGCCTTTGCCAGCGTCTAGCAAGACGCCGGCATCGTGACCACGGTACGCAAGACACGCGGCGACGATATCGCCGCCGCCTGCGGCCAGCTCGCCGGCGAGGTGCAGGACCGCACCGACGCCAAGGCGCGCCGCGGACGCGCGCCGATCCCGATCTACGCTGCGGCGTTGGAGGCGCGGCGATGACCAGCAAGATCCTGAATCCGGCTGGCCGCGGCCCCGCTGGCGGCGTACTCGGCGGGCTGTTGCCGGCGCTGGTCGCGCTGCTCACGGCGCTGCTTGCCGGCTGCGCGATCCCGATCGCCGAAACCCAGCGCGACAGCGCTGACCTCAAGACCAGCTCCGACCAGACCAGCGCCGAGCGGCGGGCGCAGCTGCGCCTGGAACTGGCGGCGGGTTATTTCGGTCGCGGCCAGTACACGACGGCGCTCGACGAAGTCAAGTTGGCGATCGCCGCCAAACCAGAAGTCCCCGAGGCTTTCAACCTGCGCGGGCTGATCTACGCTGCGTTGGCCCAGCCAAAGTTGGCCGAAGAGAGTTTTCGGCGCGCGCTGCAACTGGCACCGCGCGACCCCGATACGATGCACAACTTCGGCTGGTTTTTGTGCCAGGAGCGGCGCTACCCCGACGCTGAAGAGCAGTTCCGCAACGCGCTGGCGCAGCCGCAATACCGCGACCCTGCGCGCACGCTGTTCACGCTCGGTGTCTGCCAGGCGCGCACCGCACGCTGGGCCGAAGCCGAGGGCTCCTTGTCCAAGGCCTACGAGATGGACCCGGCGAACCCGATGACCGCCTACAACCTGAGCGACGTGCTGTACCGCCGCGGCGAGTTCGAACGTGCGCGGTTTTACATGCGCCGGGTCAATGCGCAGCAGGATGTGTCCAACGCGCAGACCCTGTGGTTGGCCGCGCGCATCGAAAACAAGCTCGGCAACCCGTCCGGTGCGCGCGCGCTGGGCACGCAACTGCGCGACCGTTTCCCGCAGTCGCCCGAAGCGTTGTCGTTCGACCGGGGGCGCTTCGATGACTGAGGCTGACAGCCGCCCGGGCGCGACCACGGCGGGCGGGATGCTGCGCGCTGCTCGTGAAAGCCAGGGCATGCACATCGCGATGCTGGCGGCGGCGATCAAGGTCTCGCCACGCAAGCTTGACGCGCTCGAACACGATCGATACGGCGAACTCACCGACGCCACTTTTGTCCGCGCGCTGGCGCAAACGGTCTGCCGGGCGCTGAAGATCGACGCTGCACCCGTGCTGGCGCTGCTGCCGCAGGCGATCGTGTCGCAACTCGGGGCTGTCAACGCTGGCTTGAATACGCCGTTCCGCGACCGGCCCGGCCGCGGCGAGCCGGCCGCGTCGATACCCCAGCGGCCGCTGATTTGGGCTGGCCTGCTGCTCGTGGTGGCCGCGGTGTTGATCGCGTTTGCGCCACCTTCGGTGTGGCAGTGGATCGCCGGCGACGAGCCTTCAGGGGGTGCTGCTGTGGCGTCGGCATCGGCAGCAGCGGCGGCGGCCGTACCGGCCAGCGCTGCGATGGGCGGCGGCGACGCGGCAAGGCTGGTGGCCTCGCCCTTGTCATCGACAGGAACCTCACTCGCAGGCGCCGCGTCGGCCGCAGCCGGCCCGGTGCTGCCGACGGTGGAAACCGTGCACGCAGCGCCCGGCGACCGCGCCGCCGGAGGCGGCGCACCGAATGCCACGACCTTCTCGACCAGCGAGGCTTCGTGGATCGAAGTCGTCGACGCCAGCGGGGCAACCTTGCTCTCGCGGCTGCTGACGCCGGGCGAGGCGGTGACGGTGCAAGGGCCATTGCCGCTGAAGTTGAAGATCGGCAATGCCCGGGCGACGCAGGTCGTTTTTCGCGGCCAGCCGGTTGATCTGTTGAGCGCCGCGCGTGACAACGTGGCGCGTCTCGAACTGAAGTGACAGCAGCTCAGGACCACGCCCGACCATGATCGACACCGACACCGACACCGACACCGATCCCGACTTCATCGCCGCCAGCGGCACCGCGCAGCGTCGCTCGCGCCAGGCGCGTGTCGTCTGGGGCAGCCGCGTCGTCACAGTCGGCGGCGACGCGCCGGTGCGGGTGCAGTCGATGACCAATACCGACACCGTGCAGGTCATCGAAACCGCGATCCAGGTCAAGGAGCTGGCGCAGGCCGGCTCGGAGATGGTGCGCATCACGGTCAACACGCCCGAGGCGGCGGCCGCGGTGCCGCATATCCGCGAGCAGCTCGACCGCATGGGCATCGATGTGCCGCTGATCGGCGACTTCCACTACAACGGCCACACGCTGCTGACGCAATTCCCCGACTGCGCCGCGGCGCTGTCCAAGTACCGCATCAACCCGGGCAATGTCGGCAAGGGCCGCAAACGCGACCCGCAGTTTGCGCAGATGATCGAAGCCGCTTTGCGCCACGACAAGCCGGTGCGCATCGGCGTCAACTGGGGCAGCCTCGACCAGGAACTGCTGGCTTCGCTGATGGACCTAAACGCCGCCCGCACAGTGCCCTGGGACGCCAAGCCGGTGATGTACCAGGCGCTGATCCAGTCGGCGCTGCAATCGGCCGAAGAGGCCAAGTTGCTGGGCATGAACCCGGACCAGATCATCATCAGCTGCAAAGTTAGCGGGGTGCAGGACCTGATCACCGTCTACCGCGCGTTGAGCCGGCGTTGCGACTACGCGCTGCACCTGGGGCTGACCGAAGCCGGGATGTCGACCAAGGGCACGGTGGCGTCGGCCACGGCGCTGGCGGTGCTGCTGCAAGAAGGTATCGGCGACACGATCCGCGTCAGCCTGACGCCGCAGCCCGGCGAAGCACGCACGCAAGAGGTGCTGATCGCGCTGGAAATTTTGCAGTCGCTCGGCCTGCGCACCTTCAACCCGAGTGTCACCGCCTGCCCCGGCTGCGGCCGCACCACGAGCACGACTTTCCAGGAGCTCGCCAAGCAGATCGACGACCACCTGCGCTCGATGATGCCGGTCTGGAAAGTGCAGTATCCGGGCGTTGAAACGCTCAGGGTCGCGGTCATGGGCTGCATCGTCAACGGCCCCGGCGAGAGCAAGCACGCCGACATCGGCATCAGCCTGCCGGGCACCGGCGAGGCTCCGGCGGCACCGGTCTTTATCGACGGCGAAAAAGCGATGACGCTGCGCGGCGAAGGCATCGTCAACGAGTTCCACAGAATCGTCGAAAGTTATATCGAGCGCCGTTTTGGGTCGGTGACCGCAGTGCATTGACGCGCGCCCGTCAGCCGACCCCCAACCCTCGACTTCAGCGGCGCTTTTCGCGCCGACAACAGCGCCGACAACAGCGCCGACAACACCATGCCCGATCAACTGCGTGCCGTCAAAGGCATGAACGACATCCTGCCGCCCGATTCGGCGCGCTGGGAATGGTTTGAAGACACCGTGCGCGCGCTGATGCGCCGCTACGGTTACCAAAACGTGCGCACGCCGATCGTCGAGCCGACGGCGCTGTTTGTGCGTGGCCTCGGCGAGGTCACCGATATTGTCGAGAAGGAGATGTACTCCTTCATCGACAGCATGAACGGCGACGCGCTCACGTTGCGCCCGGAAAATACCGCCGGCGTGGTGCGCGCGGCGATCGAACACAACCTGCTCTACGACGGGCCGAAGCGCCTGTTCTATATCGGGCCGATGTTCCGTCACGAGCGGCCGCAGCGCGGGCGCTACCGCCAGTTCCACCAGGTCGGCGTTGAAGCGCTGAGTTTTGCCGGGCCCGAGGTCGATGCTGAAGTGATCCTGATGTGCCGCAGCCTGTGGCGCGACCTGGGCCTGACTGACGTGCGGCTGGAAATCAACAGCCTGGGCCAGCCCGACGAACGCCTGGTGCACCGCGCCGCGCTGATCGCACACTTCGAAGCCCACCGCGAGCAGCTCGATGCCGATGCGCTGCGCCGACTGCACAGCAACCCGCTGCGCATCCTGGACAGCAAAAATCCGGCACTGCGCGGCATCGTCGAGGCGGCGCCGAAGCTGATCGATTTTCTCGGTGCGGCCTCGCTCAAGCATCTCGCCGGTGTGCGCGCCGCGCTGGATGCCGCCGGCCAGCCCTACACCATCAGCCCGCGCCTCGTGCGCGGCATGGACTACTACAACCTGACCGTCTTCGAGTGGATCACCGACCGCCTCGGCGCGCAGGGCACGCTGTGCGGCGGCGGGCGCTACGACCCGCTGGTCGAGATGCTCGGTGGCAAGCCGGCGCCCGGCATCGGCTGGGGCATGGGCATCGAACGTGTGCTCGACCTGCTGGCTGAACTCGGCATTCAGCCGCCACCCGCGCCACCCGATGTCTACTGCATCGTGCCCGACGCCGCGCATGCGCCAGCAGCGCTGGCCGTAGCCGAAACGCTGCGCGCCGCCGGCCTGGCGGTGGTCATGCACGCCGCGGGCAAGGACGGGCAGGGCGGCATGAAGAGCCAGTTCAAGCGCGCCGATGCGAGTGGTGCTGCTTTTGCGCTGATCTTCGGTGCCGACGAGATCGCTGCCGGTGAAGTCGGTGTCAAGCCCTTGCGTGCCACACCCGCGACCACATCCGGCGCCACGCCCGGCGCAGCCCCGGCAGAGCAGACCCGGCGCCCTCTGGCCGACGCCGCAGCCTGGGCGCATGAACTGCGCACCGCATAATCGAATGTTGACTCTGGATCGCTGATGGCTACACAACTCGACCTGCAAGAGCAGGAACAACTCGACGCATTGAAGTCGTTCTGGAAGCAGTACGGCAACCTCATCACCTGGACCCTGATCCTGGTGCTCGGTGCCTTCGCGGCATGGAACGGCTGGCAGTGGTACCAGCGCGAGCAGGCGGTCAAGGCCGCGGCGATGTTCGAGGCGCTCGATGTCGCGGCGCAGTCCGGTGACGCCGACAAGTCCGGCCGCATCTTTGTTGACCTGCGCGAGCGTTTTCCGCGCACCACCTACGCCCAGCAGGCCGGGCTGCTGGCGGCAAGGGTCCAGGCCGACAACGGCCGGAACGACGATGCCCGCATGTCGCTGGCCTGGGTGGCGGCCAACGCGATCGAAGACGAGATCAAGACGGTGGCGCAGTTGCGCTTGGCCGGCCTGGCGCTGGACGACAAAAAATACGACGACGCCATCAAGGCGCTCGATGCCGCCAATGCGGCGGGTTTTGAAGCCCTCGTCGCCGACCGCCGCGGCGACGTGCTCGCAGCGCGAGGCAAGAAGGCCGAAGCCGCAACGGCTTATGGTGCGGCTTTCAAGGCTTTTCCAGAGACCATCGACTACCGGCGCATCGTCGAAGCCAAACTGACCGCGATGGGCGCTTCGCCTGCAGCATCAGCGGCGGCACCGGCATCGGCAACGGTAGCCGCCAGCGCCGCATCCGGAGCCGGCAAATGACATCCAGGCTGCTGCGTACTCTGGGCACCGCGCTGGTCGGCGCCATGTTTCTCGCCGCCTGCGGCAGCGACAAACCGAAACCCGTCGCACTCGAATCGCTGACGCCCAAGATCGCCGGGCGCGTGGTCTGGCAGGCCAAGGTCGACGGCGCACGTTTTGCGTTGTCGGTCGCCGGGCAGGGCGACAGGTTTATTGCCGCTGGTGACGACGGCACCGTGCTTGCGCTCGATGCCGCCAGCGGCCGCGAACTGTGGCGCGCGTCGGCCGGCGGCCGCATCAGTGCCGGAGTAGGCAGCGACGGCCGCTGGTCGGCGGTGGTCACGCAGGCCAACGAAGTAGTGGTCTTCGACGGCGCCCAGGTCAGCTGGCGAGCGCGCCTGCCAGCGCGCACCGTGACCGCGCCCCTGGTCGCCGGCGAGCGGGTTTTTGTGATGACCGTCGACCGCACGGTGCATGCTTTTGATGCCGTCGACGGCCGGCGGCTGTGGGTCTTGCAGCGTCCAGGCGAGGCGCTGACGCTGGGCCAGGCCGGGTTGTTGACGAGTTACCGTGACACCTTGATCGTCGGCCAGGGCCCCAGGCTGGCCGGGGTCGATCCGCTCAAGGGTGCTGTGCGCTGGGAAGTACCCATCGCGTCGCCACGCGGAACGAATGAAGTCGAACGCCTGGCCGACCTGATCGGGCCGCCGGTGCGCATCGGCAGGTTTTTCTGCGCGCGCAGTTTCCAGGCGGCGGTCGGCTGTGTGGATGCTGATCGTGGCGCGCTGCAATGGGCGCGCAATGTCGGCGGCATCCAGGCGGTGGGCGGCGACGACAAGGTCATTGTCGGTGCCGACGCGTCGGACCGCATCAGCGCGTGGCGCTTCGCGGGCGGTGAGCCAGCGTGGACGAACGAGAAATTCCTGCACCGCGCGACGAGCGGGTTTGTCAGCGTCGGCAAGACCGTGGTCTTTGGCGACGGCGATGGTTTTGTGCATTTCCTCGACCGCGACAGCGGCGATGCGGTCTTGCGCCTGGCCACTGACGGCACGCCGGTCGTCGGCACGCCGGCGCTGGCCGGCACGACGATGCTTGTCGTCACGCGCGGTGGCGGGCTCTTTGCGTTGCGGCCCGAATAAGCCGGCGCCACAATGAAGCCGGTCATCGCGATCGTCGGCCGGCCCAATGTCGGTAAATCGACGCTGTTCAATCGCATCACGCAGAGCCGCGATGCGATCGTTGCCGACTTCTCAGGGCTGACCCGCGACCGCCACTACGGCGACGCCAAACTCGGCGGACGCGAGTTCATCGTCATCGATACCGGCGGCTTCGAGCCCGACAGCACTACCGGCATCGTGCGCGAGATGGCCAAGCAGACGCGGCAGGCGGTGGCCGAAGCCGATGCGGTGATTTTTGTCGTCGACATGCGCGCCGGCCTGTCGGCGCAGGACCACGATATCGCGACCTTCCTGCGCCGCGAGCGCAAGCGGGTGCTGCTGGCGGCCAACAAGGCCGAGGGCATGAGCGAGTCGCCGCTGCTGGGGGAGTTTCACGAGCTCGGCATCGGCGCCCCGATCCCGATCTCGTCGGCGCACGGCCAGGGTATCCGCAGCCTGCTCGAGGCCGCGCTGGAGCAGTTTGATTTCCCCAGCGACGAAGAAGTGCAGGCCGAACTCGCGCGCGCCGACCGGCCGATCCGGCTGGCGGTGGCGGGGCGGCCGAACGTCGGCAAATCTACGTTGATCAATACCTGGCTCGGCGAAGAACGGCTGGTTGCTTTCGACCAGCCCGGCACGACCCGCGACGCGATCCATGTGCCTTTTGAGCGCGATGGCCAGAAGTACGAACTCATCGATACCGCGGGCCTGCGGCGCAAGGGCAAGGTTTTCGAGGCGATCGAAAAATTCTCGGTCGTCAAGACCCTGCAGGCGATCGCCGACGCCAACGTGGTGCTGCTGCTGCTCGACGCCAGCCAGGGGCTGAGCGAGCAGGATTCGCACATCGCGGGCTACATCCTCGAATCGGGCCGCGCGGTGGTGATCGCGGTCAACAAATGGGACGCGATCGACCGCTACCAGCGCGAGATGCTCGAACGCTCGCTCGAATCGCGACTGGCGTTTTTGAAATTCGCGCAGGTGCTGAAGATCTCGGCGCTGAAACGCCAGGGCCTGGCGCCGGTATGGAAGGCGATCTCGGCGGCGCACGCGTCGGCGATCAAGAAGCTGTCGACGCCGATGCTGACCCGGTTGTTGCAGGATGCGGTCGAACACCAGCAGCCGCCGCGCGCCGGGCGCTTCAGGCCCAAGCTGCGATATGCCCACCAGGGCGGCATGAACCCGCCGGTGATCGTGATTCACGGCAATTCGCTCGACCACGTCGGCGATACCTACAAACGGTACCTGGAAGGGCGCATTCGCGAGCACTTCAAACTCGTCGGCACGCCGATGCGGATCGAGTTCAGATCGTCGGAAAACCCGTTCGCCAAGTCGGA
Source organism: Betaproteobacteria bacterium (assembly GCA_031419315.1). Lineage (GTDB taxonomy): Bacteria > Pseudomonadota > Gammaproteobacteria > Burkholderiales > Burkholderiaceae_C > Rubrivivax. The sequence continues at coordinate 6,917 of JANOKR010000103.1, read as the reverse complement.
TTGATCACACCATTCGCCGCGCCGGGCTGCCCTTGCAGACGCTGGGGGCAGCCCCATGTGATAACGTGCCCACTCTTCTCATCACGGAGCATATCGTGAGCAACAAAGGCCAACTCTTGCAAGACCCATTTCTCAACCTGCTGCGCAAGGAGCATGTCCCGGTTTCGATCTACTTGGTCAACGGCATCAAGCTTCAGGGCCACATCGAATCTTTCGATCAGTACGTCGTGCTGCTGCGCAATACCGTGACCCAGATGGTCTACAAACACGCCATCTCCACGGTGGTGCCGGGCCGGGCCGTCAATTTCCACGCTGCCGAGCCTGCCGAGCCTGGCGACCTGCCGGCTTGACCACCTTGCCGCGCCTGCGCCGCCGGCTATCGCCGGCCTGTCGATCTTGAGTTCATCAGCCGCTTCGCTCGATACGGGCCTGGCCCATGCCGCGCGTGTGGTGCTGGTCGGGGTCGACTTCGGCTCGGGTTCGTCTTTCGACCCGACGCTCGAAGAGTTGGCGCTGCTGGCCATCTCCGCCGGCGACGAGCCGGTAGCGCGTGTCACCGCCCGCCGCAAGGCGCCCGACGCAGCGCTGTTTGTTGGCTCCGGCAAGGCCGATGAAATCAAGGCCCTGGTGCTCGGCCACAACGCCGCCGGCGTGATCTTCGACCAGTCACTCAGCCCGGTGCAGCAGCGCAACCTGGAGCGCCACCTCGGCGTGTCGGTGGCCGACCGCACGGCCGTCATCCTCGACATCTTTGCCGCTCGCGCGCAAAGCCATGAAGGCAAGCTGCAAGTCGAGCTCGCGCGGCTGCAATACCTGTCGACGCGGCTGGTGCGGCGTTGGTCGCACCTCGAACGCCAGCAAGGTGGCATCGGCACCCGCGGCGGCCCGGGCGAAACCCAGATCGAACTCGACCGCCGCATGATCGGCGAGCGCATCAAGTCGGTGAAAGCGCGGCTGGAAAAAGTCAAGCGCCAGCGCAGCACACAGCGGCGTGCGCGAGAGCGCCGCGGCACGCTGCGCATCTCACTCGTCGGCTACACCAACGCTGGCAAGTCGACGCTGTTCAACGCGCTGGCCAAAGCGCGCTCTTACGCGGCCGACCAGCTCTTTGCGACGCTGGACACGACCACCCGCGCGATGTGGCTGGAGCAGTTGCAGTCGACGGTGGCGCTGTCCGACACGGTAGGTTTTATCCGCGACCTGCCGCACAAACTGGTGGAAGCCTTCCAGGCGACGCTGTCAGAAGCCGCCGATGCCGACCTGCTGCTGCATGTCATTGACGCATCGAGCCCGCAGGTCGACGAACAGCGCGCCGAGGTTGAACGCGTGCTCGCCGATATCGGCGCCGATACCGTGCCGCAGGTCTTGGTCTACAACAAGATCGATCGCCTGGATGCCTCGCAGCAGCCGCGTGTTTTGCGCGATGCCGTCGAGGTCGCGCCGGGTGTGCAGTTTCAGCGGGTTTTTGTCAGTGCGATCGACGGCAGCGGCCTGGCCGAGTTGCGCCAGGTGATTGCCGATGTCGCCCTGGCGCACTCGACGTATCCGGTGCATTCCGCGCATCGCGCCGATGCGGCCGAATCAACAATTTCGAGCCAATTGAATCCTGACCTGGCGGCGTCATATGACGCTGCTGGCGAGGCCCCTCATTCCATGACTGCCAACGCATGAACGCGATCAATCCTCCCTCATCAGGCGCCTTCCCGGCGCGGCTCAGTGCCGTCGGTCAGGCTGCGTTGGCGCTGTGCGCCGGCTTGTTTGGCCGCGCGCCGGCACGCCGCGTCGGCGGCAACGCCAATGGCGCCAACGCCGGTAACGCCGATAGCGGCCTGATTTACAACAACGGCCGCAACGACGGCCCGCCCGATCTCGACGAACTCTGGCGCGATTTCAACCGCAAGCTCGGTGGCCTCTTCGGCGGCAAGGGCGGTGGTCCGCGTGGCGGACCCGACCAGCCGCCGGGCGGAGGCCACAACGGCGGTGGCAACAACGGCGGCGGCCCCAGCCAGTTCCAGCCGAATATGAAAAGCGCCGGCATCGGCGTCGGCCTGATCGCCGGCGTCGCGGTGCTGGTCTGGCTGGGCAGCGGATTTTTCATCGTCCAGGAAGGCCAGCAGGCGGTGATCACCTCGTTTGGCAAATACAGCCAGACCTCCGACGCCGGTTTCCAGTGGCGCTTTCCTTACCCCTTCCAGGCCCACGAGACGGTCTCGGTGACGCAGCTGCGCTCGGTCGATGTCGGCCGCAATACGGTCGGCCAGGCAACGGGCCTGAAGGACTCGTCGATGCTGACGATGGACGAAAATATCGTCGACATCCGCTTCACGGTGCAGTACCGGCTGAAGGACGCGCGGGCCTACCTGTTTGAAAACAACCGGCCCGACGAAGCCGTGGTGCAGGCGGCCGAATCGGCGGTGCGCGAAATCGTCGGCCGCAGCCGGGTCGACCAGGTGCTCTACGAACAACGTGATGCGATCGCCAACGATTTGATGAAGTCGCTGCAGTCACAACTCGACCGGCTCAACGCCGGCATCATCGTGGCCAATGTCAACGTGCAGAACGTCCAGGTGCCCGACCAGGTGACCGCGGCGTTTAATGATGCGGTCAAGGCCGGTGCCGACCGCGACCGCTTCAAGAACGAAGGCCAGGCCTATGCCAGCGACGTGATCCCCAAGGCGCGTGGCGCTTCGGCGCGGCTGCGCGAAGAGTCCGAGGGTTATCGCTCGCGGGTCATTGCGCAGGCCGAGGGTGATGCGCAGCGCTTTCGCACGGTGCTCACCGAATACCAAAAGGCCCCGGCCGTCACCCGCGACCGGCTGTATATCGAAACCATGCAGCAGGTTTATTCAAACGTCAGCAAGGTCATGGTCGACAGCCGCAGCGGGTCGAACCTGCTGTACCTGCCGCTGGACAAGCTGATGCAGCAGGCCGGCGCCCCCGGCGCGCCTGCTGCGTCAGCCGGTGCCGCGACCACGCCCGACGCCCCCGCGGCTGCCACCACCGGCGGCGATATCCGCTCGCGCGACGGCGCGCGCACGCGCGACCGTGAAGGCCGCTGAGAACGGGAGCCCATGAATATGAACCGCATCGGAATCATTGCTTTAAGCGCGCTCGTCGCGCTGATGGTCGCCGCGTCGACCCTGTTCGTTGTCGACCAACGCCAGGTGGCGGTGGTCTATTCGCTTGGCGAGATCAAGGAGGTGATCACTGAGCCGGGCCTCAAGTTCAAGTGGCCGCCGCCGTTCCAGAACGTCGTCTTCCTCGACAAGCGCGTGCAGACGCTGGACAGCCCGGAAACGCGGCCGATCTTTACTGCCGAGAAAAAGAGTCTGGTCATCGACTGGCTGGTCAAGTGGCGCATCACCGACCCGCGCCAGTTCATCCGCAACAACGGCGTTGATCTGCGCAACCTTGAGAGCCGCCTGAGCCCGGTCGCCCAGGCCGCCTTCAACGAAGAAGTGACCCGGCGCGACGTGCGCGGCGTGCTCGCCACCGAGCGCGAAAAGGTCATGAACGACGTCAAGACGCGGCTGACCGAGGAGGTCAAGAGCTTCGGCATCGAAATCGTCGACGTGCGCATCAAGCGGGTGGACTTTGTCGCCGACATCACCGACTCGGTCTACCGGCGCATGGAGTCGGAGCGCAAGCAGGTCGCCAACGAACTGCGATCGCAAGGCGCGGCCGAAGGCGAAAAGATCCGCGCCGACGCCGACCGCCAACGTGAGGTGATCATCGCCGAGGCCTACCGCGACGCACAAAAAATCAAGGGCGAAGGCGACGCCAAGGCCTCGGCCTTGTATGCCGACGCGTTTGGCCGCGACCCGCAGTTTGCGCAGTTTTATCGCAGCCTTGAAGCCTACCGGGGCAGCTTTCGCAACAAGACCGACGTGATGGTCGTCGACCCGAGCAGCGACTTCTTCCGCGCCATGCGTGGCGCCGGCGCAGGCGCTGCGCCGGCCGCGGCCCCGGCGCGCAAATAGCCGCGCCTGGCGGACTGTCGAACCACGCCGCCAGCGCTGAAGCTCAACGATGGGCGACTGGCTGCTCGGGGCGCTCGCGCTGATGCTGGTCTTCGAAGGCCTGCTGCCGCTGCTCGGCCCGCGCCGCTGGCGCGCGATGTTCGAGCAGGCGATGCGCTTGAGCGACGGGCAGCTGCGCTTCGTCGGCCTGTGCAGCGTGGCCATCGGCCTGTTGTTGCTGGCCTTCGCCAAACCCTGAATGCGCCGCGGCACCGGCGGGCGCGCCGGTACAATCCGCGTTTTAACGACGTGCGGTTTTTCATGTCCAGAGCCTGGCTGCTGCCGGAGCACATCGCCGATGTCCTGCCGCTGCAAGCGCGTCGCATCGAAGCCTTGAGGCGGCGTCTACTCGACCAGGCCGCGGGCCGCGGTTTTGAGCTGGTCATGCCGCCGCTGCTCGAGCACCTCGAGTCGCTGCTGTCGGGCACCGGCCACGCACTTGACCTCAAGACCTTCAAGCTTGTCGACCAGCTCAGCGGGCGCACCCTCGGGTTGCGCGCCGACACGACACCGCAGGCCGCGCGTATCGACGCCCATTTGCTCAACCGCGAAGGTGTGACCCGACTCTGTTATTGCGGCCCGGTGTTGCACACGCTGCCGTCGGGCCTGAGCGCATCGCGCGAGCCGCTGCAGCTGGGCGCCGAGATCTTCGGCCATGCCGGGCTCGAAGCCGACCTCGAAGTGCAGGAACTGGTGCTCGACAGCCTGGCCGCGGCCGGCATCACAGCGCTGACGATCGACCTCGCCGATGCGCGGGTGCTGCAAGGCGCGCTCGCCGGTGTCTCGGTGGATGCCGCGGCGCTGCAAGATGTCGTTGTCGCGCTGTCGAACAAAGACGCGCCGGCGCTGCGCGAGCTGACCGCTGGTTTCCCCGACGAAGCCCGGCACGCCTTGGCCGCTTTGCTGCGTTTGTACGGCGGCGCCGACGTGCTCGCCGCGGCGCGCAGCGAGTTGCCGGCGCGGCCGCTGATCACCCGCGCGCTGGACGACCTGCAGTGGCTGGCCAACCACCTGGCCGCCGCTTATCCGAACCTGCACATCGGTTTCGACCTTGGTGACATGAGCGGCTACACGTATTACAGCGGCCCGCGCTTTGCGCTCTACGCCGGCGCTGGCAGCGACGCGCTTGCGCGTGGTGGCCGCTACGACGAGGTCGGCTCGATCTTCGGCCGCAAGCGCCCGGCAGTGGGTTTCAGCCTGGACTTGAAAGTGCTGGCCGAGCGTACCGGCGCCGAACCCGCGCGCCCAGGCATCCGCGCCACCTGGGGCGAAGACCGCGCGCTGCGCACCGCGGTGCGGCGGCTGCGTGATGCCGGCGAGGCCGTGGTCTACACCTTGCCCGGCCATACGCAAGACCCACCGGCCGACGGCTGCGACCGCGAACTCGTGCACATCGGCGGTCAGTGGTTGCTGCGCGCGCTTTGAGAACCCCTAACTTTCCAAACCAGCCTGATTCATGAATCCCACCACGGCCGCACAGCCCGGACACAACGTCGTCGTCGTCGGCACCCAATGGGGCGACGAAGGCAAAGGCAAGGTCGTCGACTGGCTGACCGACCACGCCCAGGGCGTGGTGCGTTTCCAGGGCGGCCACAACGCCGGCCACACCCTGGTCATCAACGGCCGCAAGACCGCGTTGCAGCTGATTCCGTCGGGGATCATGCGGCCGGGTGTGGCCTGTTATATCGGCAACGGCGTGGTCGTCGACCCGGCGCATCTGCTGCTCGAGATCGAGCGCCTCGAGGCGATCGGTGTCGAGGTGCGCTCGCGCCTGTACCTGAGCGAGTCGTGCCCGCTGATCCTGCCGTTCCACGTCGAGGTCGACAAGGCCCGCGAGGCGCTGCGCGAGTCCAGCGGCGCGGGCAAGATCGGCACCACCGGCAAGGGCATCGGCCCGGCCTACGAAGACAAGGTCGCACGCCGCGCGCTGCGCGTGCAAGACCTCAAACACCCCGAGCGATTTGCGGCCAAGCTGCGCGAGCTGCTGGCGCTGCACAACTTCGCACTCGGCGGCTACCTGAAGGCGCAGCCACTGGCCTTCGAGCCGATCTTCGACGCCGCGATGCGGGCTGCCGAGCAGCTCAAGCCGATGCTCGCTGATGTCGGCTATCGACTGCATCGCAGCCATGCCGACGGCGCCAACCTGCTCTTCGAAGGCGCGCAGGGCACGCTGCTCGATATCGACCACGGCACCTATCCCTACGTGACGTCGAGCAACTGCGTTGCCGGCAACGCCGCCGCTGGTTCGGGTGTCGGCCCGCAGATGCTTCACTACATTTTGGGCATCACCAAGGCCTACACCACAAGGGTCGGCAGTGGCCCGTTCCCGACCGAGCTGCCGATGGACGCGCCAGGCAGCGTCGGCCATCATCTGTCCACCGTCGGCCAGGAGCGTGGCACCGTGACCGGCCGCGCACGCCGCTGTGGCTGGCTCGACGCCGCAGCGCTGAAACGCTCGATGATCATCAACGGCATCTCCGGCTTGTGCATCACCAAGCTCGACGTGCTCGACGGGCTGAGCGAGATCCTGGTCTGCACCGGCTATGAACTCGGCGGCCGCATCATCGACATCCTGCCGCTGGACGCCGACGACATCGTCGCCTGCAAGCCGGTTTACGAGCGCTTCGAAGGCTGGGCCGAGTCCAGCGCCGGCCTCACCGAATGGGACCAGTTGCCGGCGCGCGCACGGGCCTATCTGCAGCGTATCGAGCAGGTCATCGGCGTGCCGATCGACATGGTCTCCACCGGCCCTGACCGCGACCACACCATCGTGCTGCGGCACCCCTTCCAACGTTGAAGAAGAAAGGCTCCAGCCCATGCTCACCGACGACGGCAAGCATCTCTACGTCTCTTGGGACGAGTACCACATGCTCACCGAGCGCCTGGCGCTGAAGGTCG
>JANOKR010000102.1:0-7812 GCA_031419315.1 Betaproteobacteria bacterium | reverse complement strand
AAAGCGGCCAGGTCGTGCAACTCGTCGAGCCGGTCGAAGCGCAGCGAGCCGCCTTGCAGCCGCCCGCGCGCCACCGTGATCGGCTTGCCGCGCCGCGGTGCGCTGCTGAAGTCGACGCCGATCAGGGCGAGCGGGGTCGGGGGCTGCGCATCCAAGCGAGCTGCCGCCGCCGCCGCTGGCTCTGCCGCTGCGTTTTTGCGTGGAGTTGGTCTTGCCGGCGAAGTGCGCATCCGCGAATTGTCGCGGGCGCTGGCGAGCGCTTGTGAGCGCTCGGCGTCTGGGCGCGGCGCCTGGCGCCGCTCAGGCCAGCAACGAGCCGCTGCTGGCGTTGCGTTCGGTGCCGCCGGCGGCGCTGTAGCCGAGTGGCGCTGCAGCTGCAGGGCTGGGCATCAGGACATCGATCGCACGGTCCAGCGCAGCGGTGGCGCGGGCCAACGATTCACGTTGCGCGGCGACCTGCGCGCTGGCACTGGCCAGGCGCAGACGCATCGGCGCGGGCACGCCGCCTCGGGCGGCAGCACGCCGGAAATGGTCCACCGCGGCGGCCAGCGCACGGTGCAGCCCGCTGGCGGCAAGTTCGAGAGCGACGCTGTCGCTGCTGCGCAGTGCCGAGCCGAGTTCGACGAGCTGGGTTTCGACCAGCGCCAGCGGTTGTTCGAGTTCGATCAGCAGCGTCGACGCATGGCGTGCGCCGATGGCAAGCTGTGGAGTGTCGGTGCGATCCTGCATGCGGGCGGGCGGGCGGGCGGTTCGGTCAGGTCGGGGGCTGGCGACGCGCTAGCGTCTTAGCGCGAGCCGCGGCCGAGCAGTTCTTGCGCGTTGCCGATGAGCTTGTCGGCGATCGCACCGGCGTCGACCTTGTAGCTGCCGTCGCTGATCGCCTTGGCGACCATCGCGACCTTGTTGGCATCGAAGGTGGCTTCGGTGCTCACGCTGGACTTCAGCGCGGCGGTGGCCGACAGGTTGACGGTGGCGCTGGCCTCGGCCCCGGCTTGCGGCACGGCGGGTGCGGGCTTGCGCTCGGCGGCCGGTGCGGCGGGGACTTTGTTTTCGAGGTGACCGATCTTCATGGGGTGCTCCATCGGGTTGCTGCAGGATGCAGCCGCCCATGACTCGCTGTATCGGGCGGCTGGCAGGCGAACTTTAGCCCGGCCGGCAAAAAACCCGCAGCAACCCCCTCGACCACGGGGGGCGCAGCCAGCGCCGATGTCGATATCACAACAACACCTCGACGCGGCGCTCGCCGACCGCGACGCCGTTGACGGTGCGGCCGCTTTCGGTGCGCACGCGCACCGGCTGGCCTTCCAGCCCCGGGCTGAGTGCGACACCTTCGCCGCTGACGCTGAAACCCGGCCCGACTGCGAGCACCCGCACCGCGTCGCCGATCGCAAACCAGTGACGCTTTTTCAGGTCGCCTTGATGCAGCGCCTGGCCGGCGGCCAGCGTGCGACTCAGCGTGCGGCCCAGCGCCAAGGGCAAGGCCGCCACGGCCGGCGACGCCGCTGCGGCCTGGTCGGTGGTCTGCAGTCGCAAGTGACTTGAATCCAGCACGGTGCCCGCAGGCAAGGCGCTGGTGGTCACCAGCGTCGGCGCGAAGACTTTCACCGTGACCGGCAGCGAGATATTCCAGGCCACAACACCGTCGACACAGCGCAGGCCGATGCGCGTCGCGCCCCAGGCCCGCTGGCCGGCGGGCAGGTACGGCTGCACGCGGGTGCAAGAGGCGAGTTTGAGACGGCTGTCGATGGCACCGGCTTGAGTTTCGATCTTCGCGCCGGCCTGGGCACCAACAGCGGCGGTGGCGGTTTGCAGCGCGAAGTCGGCAGCGGTTTGGGTCAGTCCTTGCAGTGCTTGATCACCCAGCGGCGCAACCGGCGCGGCGGGTGCAGCGGGCGCCGCGGTTGCATCGGGTGCAGCGGCGGCGGTCAGCGCAGCGCAGGCCGACCACAGCAGGCACACAAAGATCAGGGGCTTTTTCACGCCGGCCACTGTAGGGCTGCGGCCCTGTTGGCAGGCTTTGAAATGCGCCCCGATCGTGCCCCTGTTCGGGCTCTTGCGGCGGCAGTGGCTGCCGACAATCGTCAGCAGATTCCCACTCGAGCTGCCCGGCTCGATGGCCGGCCAGCGCCCGAGCTGGCAAAACGTGAAGGACGCCCGCGATGATCAACCGCCTGACCCAGGGCCTGGACTTCCAGGCCGAAGCGCTGATGCTGCGTTCTGAGCGCCAGCGTCTGATCGCCAGCAATATCGCCAACGCCGACACACCGGGCTACGTGGCGCGAGATTTCAATTTTGCCAGCGCCTTGCGGGATGCCACGTCAGCGACATCGGCCCAGGCCACCCGGGCCACTGCGCTCGCCGGCGGTCAAGCCAGCAGCCGTGCCGCTGCGGTGCTGCGTTATGCAGCGCCGTCGCAGACCAACCTGGACGGGAACTCGGTGGACATGGATCGCGAGCGCGCGGCCTTTGCCGACAACAGCGTGAAGTTCGAAGCCACGCTGCGTTTCATCAACGGCGGCGTGCGCACGATGCTCGACGCGATGAAGAGCCACAACCAGTCATGAGCCGAGCCGGTAGTGACCAGAAACGAGGTGTGAGATGAGCCTGCCCGGCCGCCCGAAAGGCGAATTGACCGCAGTGCACAGCACGGAGGTTTCCTGATGAGCCTGTTCCGCATCTTCGATGTTGCCGGCAGCGCGGTCAGCGCGCAGAGCCAGCGCCTGAACGTGGTCGCCTCCAACCTGGCCAACGCCGACACCGTGGCTGGCCCCGACGGCCAGGCCTACAAGGCCCGCCAGGTGGTGTTCAGTACTGAATATATGGGCCTGCGCGGCGCCGGCGCCTCACTCGGCGCCGAGGCCTCGGCCGGCGTTCGCGTGAGCACCGTGCGCGAAGACAGCACGCCGGGCCGCCGCCTGCACGACCCCAAACATCCGGCCGCCGATGCGGGTGGCTACGTCACCTACAGCAACGTCAACGCAGTTGAGGAGATGGTCAACATGATCTCGGCATCACGTTCGTACCAAAACAACATCGAGGTCATGAATACGGCCAAGACGATGTTGCTCAAGACCCTGCGGATGGGTGAATGAGCACGCCGGGCCGCCCCAAGTGCGAATGCTCCCGCTCGGCGGGACCGGCCGCAGGCCGTAGGGTGCACCAATGACAATCATGGCCAGCGCCCCGATTTCATCCTTCAGCGGCCTCGGCGCCAACACGTCTGCCCAGGCGACCACGGCGACCCAGAACGAAGCCGACAGCAGCGACCGGTTCTTGAAGCTGCTCGTGGCGCAGATGCAGAACCAGGACCCGCTGAACCCGCTCGACAACGCCCAGGTGACGAGCCAGATGGCGCAGATCAATACCGTCACCGGCATCGACAAGCTGAACAAGACCGTGCAGGGCCTGAATACGCAGTTTGTGCAGATGCAGGCGCTGCAAGGTGCATCGCTGGTCGGGCGCGATGTCACGGTGGCGGGTGACCGCCTGGCGATCGACGCCGATGGCGACACCGGCAAGGCCATCGGCGAGGGCGCGTTCGAACTCGGCCAGCCTGCCGACCGCGTCAAGCTCGAGATCCTCGGGCCGGCCGGGCATGTGCTGGACAGCGTCGATCTCGGCGCCTTCAGTACCGGGCGCCACAGCTTCGAATGGCCGGCCGGCGCCCATGGTGACGGCGAGGGCCTGCGCTTTCGCCTGACCCCGATGCAGGGCGCGGCGGCGGTGCCGGTGCAAACGCTGATGCTCGACCGGGTGCAGGCGGTAAGCACGGCAGGTGACTCCCTGACGCTCGAACTTGCGCGCACCGGCAACGTGCCCTACAGCGCGATCAAGACCTTCCACTGACCCTTCAGACGGCCGCCCGCGCGGCCTGGTTGTTGCGCCTCTGGCCATCACGACAAGTTTCCAAGGAGCCCCACATGAGTTTCCAGCAAGGTCTTTCCGGCCTCAATGCCACGAGCAAGAACCTCGACGTCATCGGCAACAATATCGCCAACGCCAACACCTATGGCGCCAAGGTGTCGCGCGCAGAGTTCGCTGACTTCTACGCCGCGGCGCTGGGCGGCGCTGGTGCCAACGCGATCGGCATCGGCACCACGCTGGCGGCGGTTGCGCAGCAGTTCACTCAGGGCACCATCACGACGACCGAAAACCCGATGGACCTGGCCATCAACGGCGGCGGTTTTTTCCAGGTCACCGACGGCCGCAGCCCGTCGACCTACAGCCGCAACGGGCAATTCAAGGTTGACCGCGAAGGCTTCATCGTCAACAACGGCGGCGACAAGCTCATCGGCTACCAGGTAGACGCCAACGGCGCCGTGCTGGCCGGCCAGCCGGCACCGATCCAGCTGCCGACCGCGGGGGTCGCGCCGATCGCCAGCACGACGGTCGATCTTGAAATGAATCTCGACACCCGGCTGGCAGTGACCGCGCCGACCGCAGGCCCGGCGATCGACTTCCAGGATCCGGCCACCTTCAACAACGCCACCTCGCTGACGGTCTACGACGCCAAGGGCCAGGACGTCGCGTTGACCTACTATTTCCAGAAGGCCGCCACCGACCAGTGGAATCTGTTTGCCACGGCCAATGGCGTCAGCCTGCTCGGCACCAATGCCGCGCCGCTGCCGGTGACCACGATCACCTATGCGGCTGACGGGAGTGCGCCGATTGCACCCGCCGGCGGGTTGGTCACGCTTGACCTGCCGGCCACCACCACCACCACGGGCGCGATCACGCTGCCGATCCTGGGCATCGAGCTCGACTTCAGTCGCACCACCCAGTACGGCGCGCCCTTTGGTGTCACCGACATGCAGCAGGACGGCGCCACCGCCGGCGTGCTCAGCTCGGTCGTTTTCGAGACCGACGGCACGGTCACCGCGCGTTATTCCAACGGCAACTACAAACCCGCGGCGCGGATCGAGTTGGCGACCTTCCGCAACCCGCAGGGCCTGCAGCCGCTGGGCGGCAACGGCTGGGCGGCGACGGTCGCTGCCGGCGACCCCGTGCTGGGAGCACCCGGTGAGGGCAACCTGGGCGTGCTGCAAGCCGGCGCACTCGAAGAGTCGAATATCGACCTCACCGGTGAACTCGTGAACATGATCACCGCGCAGCGCACCTACCAGGCCAACGCGCAAACCATCAAGACGATGGACCAGGTGATGCAGACCCTGGTCAACCTGCGCTAACGATTCACCTGAGGGCCTGAGCCATGGATCGCCTGATCTATCTGTCGATGTCGGCCGCCAAGGCCACGATGCAGCGCCAGGAGGTGCTCGCGCACACCCTGGCCAACGCCTCGACCAACGGCTTCCGCGCCGAGATCGCGGCCTTCCGCGCTATTCCCGTGCGCGGCGACGGCGCCAGCACGCGGGTCTACGCCCTCGAATCCACGGTCGGCTACAACCCGCAGCCGGGTGTCGTGCAGCCCACCGGCCGGAACATGGACGTGGCAGTGCGTGGCAACGCCTGGCTGTCGGTGCAGGCACTCGACGGCACCGAGGCTTATACCCGGGCCGGCGCGCTCGAAGTCAACGCCGAAGGCCTGCTCGTCAACGGCAGCGGCTTGCAGGTCGTTGGCGATGGCGGGCCGATCACGGTGCCGGCGAATGCGGTGGTCGATATCGCCAACGACGGCACGCTGAGCGCGAAAGTCGGCAATGGCCGGCCGCAAAATATCGGCCGCCTCAAACTCACCACCTCTGAAGGCACTCTGCAGCGTGGCGACGACGGCCTCTTCCGCGCCGCCGACGGCGACTTGGCCGCTGACCCGCTGGCACGGTTGCAGAGTGGCGCGCTCGAAGGCTCGAACGTCAACGCCATCGAAACCATGGTCGCGATGATTTCCGCGGCGCGGCAGTTTGAGCATCAGATGAAAGTCTTGCAGGGTGCAGAGCAGAAAGAGGCTGCGGCGGCGAAGTTGCTGACACAACAATAGGGCGGGGCTCTCTTTTTTCCCTGCGGGCGGCTGGTGCGTTCGTTCGTTCTTGGCGAAGTGGTTGCTTGATTTGTTGGTGGCTGCCGCCGGCCGGGTGTCGCCCCGGCGGGCGAGTCACTTTCTTTGCTGGTGCAAAGAAAGTAACCCAAGAAAGCACCCTAATACGATTTCGCTCGCTGTCGCCGCTCGCTGCGCTCCGGCTCGCTGTCGGGATGCACATCGCGCGCATGAGCGCGCGAAGCACGAGCAATTGTTTGTCTGCAAGCAGCCGGCTGCTCGTTGGGGCTGCGGCCATTGAGTGCCTGGCTTTTGAGCGCGCCCATGCGCGCGATTCGAGTCCTGTGCCACTGCACGGCGCGCAGCGCCCGTGGCCAGCGAGCCAAATCGTATTGAGGTGCTTTCTTGGGTTACTTTCTTTGCACCAGCAAAGAAAGTGACTCGCCCGCCGGGGCGACACCCGGCCGGCGGCAGCCATCAACAAATCAAGCAACCACTTCGCCAAGAACGACCGCCCGCCGCCCGCCGGGGCGAAATCCCGGCCAGGGGCGTCGCAGGGCAAACATCAATTCCGAAGAACGACGACTTAGCCGCCGCTGATCGGGCGATCCGACAACCCTCGAGTCACCGACCATCGGCACAAACCGCAAGGAGTGAAGCCCAATGATCCGATCACTGTGGGTCGCCAAGACTGGCATGGAAGGCCAGCAGACCAAGCTGGATGCGATCTCGAACAATCTCGCCAACGTCGCGACCAACGGCTACAAGCGCGCCGGGGTCGTGTTCGAAGACCTGATGTACCAGACCCTGCGCGCAGCGGGTGCGCCGACGTCGGAGCAAAGCCAGTTGCCCGCCGGTTTGCAGATCGGCCTGGGCGTGCGCGCCGCGGGCACGACGCGCAACTTTGCACAAGGCTCGCTGAACCAGACCACCAACAACCTCGACATGGCGATCGAGGGCAATGGTTTTTTCCAGGTCCAGTTGCCCGACGGCACCACCGGCTACAGCCGTGATGGCGGCTTCCAGCTCGATGCCAACGGCCAGCTCGTTACCGGCGCCGGTTATGCCGTGCAGCCGGGGATCACGATTCCCGCCAATGCGCGCTCGGTCACCGTCGGCAAGGACGGCAGCGTGTCGATCACGCTGCCCGGGCAGGCCGCGCCGGCGACGGTTGGCCAGATCCAGTTGGCGGCCTTTGTCAACCCGGCCGGGCTGGAGCCGCTGGGTGGCAACCTGTATGCCGAAACCGGCGCGTCGGGCACACCGAATTCCGGGGCGCCGGCGAGCAACGGCCTCGGCTCGTTGCGCCAGGGTTTTGTCGAAGGCAGCAATGTCAACGTCGTCGAAGAACTGGTCACGATGATCGCGACGCAGCGAGCGTACGAAATGAACTCCAAGGCGATCCAGACCAGCGACCAGATGCTGCAGCGCCTGGGCCAGCTCTGATGCCAGCGCCGATGCGCCGCTTGCTGATCATCGTGGCGACGGCTGTGGCCCCGTTCGGCTTCGGTGGCTGCGTCACGCTGCTGCCGCCGCGGGTCGAACTCGCCGATACCGCGCCAGCGCTGCCTGCGCCGACGCTGCATGTCGCACCGCGCAACGGCGCGATCTACCAGGCGCATCAATACCGTCCGCTGTTCGAGGACCACCGCGCGCGGCTGGTCGGCGATGCGCTGACGATCAATATCGTCGAGAAGGTCAGTGCAACGCAGAAGAGCACGAGCAGCATCGACAAGACTGGCACCATCGCCGGTGGCATCACCGCCTTGCCGGGCGTGAACCCGAATGCCTTGCGCCGCGCGAATGCGGCCGGCACTTCGAGCAATGCCTTCGAGGGCAAGGGCGCGACCGAAAATACCAACGACTTCTCGGGCACGATC
>JANOKR010000101.1:0-16119 GCA_031419315.1 Betaproteobacteria bacterium | reverse complement strand
GGCCGTGGCGCGCGACGGCACGCGCGAGCGCGGCATGCACCTTGCCGACCTCGCGGCTCTCGCCCTCGATCTCGTCGGACAGGATGTGGGCTTCGATGCCCGCCGCGCGGGCGACCGCGGCCGCCGCTTCGAGGCTCTGCTGTGGCGTCGCGATCATGTGCACTTCGTGGCCGGCAAAGATCGCGTCGCCGGGCTTTGGCGTTTCGAACGCGCCGCTCTCCAACCCGGCACGCGCGGCTGGCGGCAGCTCGATCGCATACCTGCGCAGGATGGCCAGCGCGTCGGCGCAGGTGCTGGCGTCGGCCACCGTCGGGCCGCTGGCGATGACCTCCGGCGCATCACCCGGCACGTCGGAAATCAGCAGCGTCACGACACGTGCCGGCGCGCACATCGCGGCCAGCCGGCCGCCCTTGATCGCCGACAGATGTTTGCGCACGCAGTTCATCTCGTCGATCGCGGCGCCGCTTTTCAAAAGCGCCTTGTTGACGGCTTGCTTTTCTTCGAACGCGATGCCAGCCGCCGGCATCGCCAGCAGCGCCGAGCCGCCGCCGGAGATCAGGCATAGGACCAGGTCGTCGGCGGTCAAGCCACGCGCCAACTCGGCAATGCGTTGCGCTGCGCGCCGGCCAGCTTCGTCGGGCACCGGGTGCGCGGCTTCGATGACTTCGATGCGCCCCGGGCGCGCCTTGTAAGCCGGCGGCAGATGGTCGTATCGCGTCACGACCAGGCCGCTGATCGGCGCGTCAGCGGGCCACAACGCATCCACCGCGGCGGCCATCGCACCACCGGCCTTGCCGGCGCCGAGCACGATCGTGCGGCCCTTCTTCGGCGGCGCCGGCAGCCAGGCCGCGATGTTGTGCGCCGGCAGGGCGCGCTGCACAGCGGCGTCGTAGAGGCTGCGCAAGAAGGCGCGGGGGTTGGAGATCGGTGGCGTCGTTGCGGCAGTCATGGCGTGATTTTGACCGCGTTGGTGATGACCAAATGTCGGGCATGCAAGATGTCGCGGTGCCCAACAAAAAACCCCGCCGAAGCGGGGTTTCATTTGGCGGACTGGCGCGGTACTGGCGAGACACCAGCGCGCGCCGGTCGTCAGCCGCGTTGCATCAACTGCGCCGGCGCAAACGCCAGCCCAGACCCACCAGGCCCAGCACGGCCAGCGCCCAAGTGCCCGGCTCGGGAATCGGCGGCTTGACCACGGTGTCGTACTCGTACGACACCGCCGCTGTCAGGCTAGCCGACGTGGCAGCAGAACCACCGCCAAAACCACCGCCGCCGCTGATGCTAAGACCACTGAGCGTAGAGCCACTCAACGCAAACAGGCCACCGCCGGCCGCCTGGTAGGGCGCGAGGTTCGTGTTGTTCAGCATGGCCCCGGTGCTGCCCCCGGCATTCAGGGGCCCAAAGACAACGGTGGCGCCGGCAGGGATGCTCTGCACCCCCGTGCCGTAGCTCGCTGTGAACAATGGGCTGGCCAGGCTGAACCCGGCCAGCGCATCGGCGTAGAACGAAACTTGGGTCGTGCCCGACATGTTTTGCGGACTGTTGCTGCCATTCTGGAGCGTGATGCTCCCGGTGCTCAAGCCTTGGATTTCCAGGCTCATCGAGTTCAACGTGCCCAGGGCCGAATCGAACTGCGTGCAGGAGAATGCGCCGCTCAGCTCGGTTGGCCCGCTGAGCGACCCGCAGGTGCCGGTGATGCTGAGCGCGCTCGCTGGCGCGGCAACACCGGCCAGCAGCGCAGCTGCGGCAAGAAGACGAAGTGGGGTCATGGGTACTCCTCGGTGGTTTTGATCGGCTGCGCCGAACAGGCTGCCCAGCATGGCGGCCAACCTACGCCGTCCGCTGCCCTTGTCCAGCGAGGTTCTACCGGCGCCCCCCTGAACCGGGGGCGATCAAACCCGCATCGCGCCGAGCAAGTCCTGCGACCCGGCGGCAAGCAACCGCGCGTCCGAACCCAGCGTGACAAACCGAAATCCGAGCCCGATGCGCGCCTTGGCCACATCGGCGCGACCGTTGTGGATGCCGGCAACAACGCCATGCGCACGCGCACGCTCAACGATATGTTCGATCGCCTGCTGCGCCTTCGGCTCGACATCGTCAAACACCGGCTTGCAACCCAGCGACAGCGACAGGTCCGACGGGCCGATATAGATCGCGTCGAGCCCTTCGACCGAGAGGATCGATTCCAGGTTGTCCAGCGCCTGCGCGGTTTCGATCATCGCGAAGGTGACGATGGTCTGGTTGGCATGCTGCGGGTAATCAGCGCCGCCGTAGATCGACGCCCTGATCGGCCCGAAGCTGCGTGTGCCTTGCGGCGCATAGTGCGTCCAGGCGACGAGCTTTTGCGCGTCTTCGCGGGTATTGATCATCGGGCAGATGACGCCGTAGGCACCGGCGTCGAGCACCTTCATCAGGATGCCGGGTTCGAGCCAGGGCACCCGCACGACCGGCACCGTGTGGGTGGTCGAGATCGCCTGCAGCATCGGCAGCATCTGCGCGTAGTCGATGACCCCGTGCTGCAGGTCGATGGTCAGGCTGTCCCAGCCCTGGTGGGCCATCACCTCGGCGCTGAAACTGCTCGGAATCGCAAGCCAGCCGTTGACCACGGCCTGGTCGTTTTGCCACATCGTGCGCAGGCGGTTTTCTCTCATCGGGTTTTGCTCCTTGGGGTGGCGGTGCGGGCGGTTTTGGCGGTTGCCGATTTGCCGGCCGCAGCAGTGCCCGGCTTGGTCGCGAATCGCGCCGCGGGCGTGGCCCGCCGCGGCCGCGCGGCGGCCCGGCGCCGCCGCTCACGGCTGTTGGCAAGATGGGTGCGCATCGCCGCGCGCGCGGCCTCGGCGTCCTGCGCAGCAATGGCGTCGTAGATGCTTTCATGCTCGACGTTGACACGCCGCAGATAGGCTTGGCGCTCACTGTCGAGGGCCTCGCTTTCGCTCAGCCGCGCCCGCGGGATGATCTTGTGCCCCAGGCTGGCCAGCAGGCTGGCGAAGTGGCTGTTCTGGGTCGCGCGGGCGATCTCGCCGTGGAAACGAAAGTCGGCCTCGACCGCGTCGCGCCCTTCGTCCACCGCACGGCCGAAATCGTCAAGCGCGGCACGCATCACCCTCAAGTTGTCGGCGCTGCGCCGCTGCGCTGCCAGGCCGGCGGCTTCACATTCGACGCCGATGCGCAACTCGAGCATCGCGATCACATCGTGCAGGGTTTCAAGTTCGTGCTGCCCGATGCGAAAAGCCGCGCCTTCATCCGGCCCGACGACAAAGGTGCCCACCCCATGCCGCGTCTGCACCATGCCGGCGGCCTGCAAGCGCGACAGCGCCTCGCGCACCACCGTGCGGCTGACGCCGAAGTCGCCCATCACCTGGCCCTCGGTGGGCAACTGCACGCCGGGGGCCAACTCGCCGCCGCGGATGCGTGCGCCGAGCGCATCGACGAGGTCGAACGCCAGCGACCGCGGGCGGCGCCGGGCCGGCACCTCGATGGTCTTCATCCAGCAGCTCTCCGTGCAAACCCCGGGTCGGCTGCGGGTCGGTTGTGATTGACAGCCGCGCCAAGGTCAATGAACATGGACGCTGTTGTACGACAACTGACAACTTGGCGCAATGGCACTACCTCGGGCTCCGGCTTGACTTCGATCCGCTTCCGTCGCCTGCTTCTCACGGGCGCTGCCGGCGGCCTGGGCCGGGTGCTGCGGCCGCGCTTGAAAGCTGTTTGTGACACGCTGCGGGTGAGCGATATCAACGAACTCGGTGATGCCGCGCCGGGCGAAGAATTGCAGCTCGCCGCCTTGCAGGACAAGGCCGCGACGATCGCGCTGCTCGACGGTGTCGACGCCGTCGTGCACCTGGGCGGCGTCTCCACCGAGCACGCTTTCGAGACCGTGCTGCCGGCCAACATCGTCGGTACTTTCCACCTCTACGAAGGCGCCCGCATCCATGGCACCAAGCGGGTCATCTTCGCCAGCTCAAACCATGTCACCGGCTTCTACAAACAGGGCGAAACGATACACCCCAAGATGCCGGTGCGGCCCGATGGTTATTACGGCCTGAGCAAAGCTTTTGGCGAAAACCTGGCGCAGTTTTATTTTGACCGGCATGGCATCGAAACCGTGAGCCTGCGTATCGGCTCGTCGTTCGCAGAGCCGGCCGACCGGCGCATGCTCGCCAGCTGGCTGAGCTACGACGATCTCGAGCGCCTGGTCATCGCCGCACTCACCGCGCCGATTGTCGGCCATACTGTCATCTACGGGATGTCGGACAACTCAACCAGCTGGTGGGACAACACTTCGGCGCGCCACATCGGCTACCGGCCGCTCGACTCTTCGGCGCCTTTCCGCGCCGCCGTCGAGGCGCGCCAACCCCACATCGACCCGACCGACCCCGTCGCGCTGTATCAAGGCGGCGGTTTTGTGGCCAAAGGCCCGTATTGATCTGCGGCCGTTTTCAGGAGACCTTCGAATGACTTTCAAACCCCTGCGTTTTGTGTCCCTCGCTGCTGCCGCAATCAGCGTCACATTCGGCGTCGCGTTCAGCGCCCAGGCCACCGAATTCCGCTCCGCCGATACCCACAACGCCGACGACTACCCGACCGTCGCTGCGGTCAAATTCATGAGTGAGCAGCTCGACAAAAAGAGCGGCGGCAAACACAAGATCAAGGTCTTCAACAAGCAGGCGCTGGGCAGCGAAAAAGAAACCATCGACCAGGTCAAGATCGGTGCGCTGGACTTCACGCGTGTCAACGTCGGCCCGATGAACGGCATCTGCCCGCTGACCCAGGTGCCGACGATGCCGTTTTTGTTCAACTCGATCACGCATATGCGCAAGGTGCTCGACGGCCCGGTCGGTGACGAGATCCTGAAAAGCTGCGAATCGGTCGGCTTTGTCGGCCTGGCCTTCTACGACAGCGGTGCACGCTCGATCTACGCCAAGAAGCCGATCAAAACCGTGGCCGACGCCAAGGGCCTGAAGATCCGCGTCCAGCAAAGCGACCTCTGGGTCTCGCTGATCAGCGCGATGGGCGCCAACGCGACGCCGATGCCCTATGGCGAAGTGCTGATGGGCCTGAAGACCGGCCTCATCGACGCCGCCGAAAACAACATCCCGTCATTCGACACCGCCAAGCACCACGAGTCGGTGAAGTTCTATTCCAAGACCGAACATTCGATGGCGCCAGAGATCCTGGTGATGTCCAAGATCGTCTGGGACAAGCTGCCCAAGGCCGAGCAGGACATGGTCCGCGCCGCGGCCAAGGAGTCGGTGCCCTTCCAGCGCCAGAAGTGGGACGAACAAGAAGCCAAGTCGCTGGCCGTCGTGAAGGCCGCGGGTGCCGAGATCGTCGACGTCGACAAGGCTTCGTTCCAGGCCGTGATGGGCCCGGTCTACGACAAGTTCATGGTCACGCCGGACATGAAGCGGCTCGTCAAGGCAGTCCAAGACAGCAAGTAAGCGGACTGCAACGGCGCGGCACCTGGGCAGCCCGATGTTTACCCGGCTCTGCGCCGCGCTCGCCAAGCTCTGCCTGGTCCTGGCCGTGATCGGGCTCATCGGCGTCGTCTTGTGTGTGCAGTGGCAGGTCATCGGCCGCTATGTCTTCAATGACACACCGACCTGGGCCGAAGCGCTGGCCATGGTGCTGGTGCTCTTCGTGACGGCCTTCGGTGTTGCCGTGGGTGTGCGCGACGCCGGCCACATCGGCCTGGAATCGATGGTCTCGCTGCTGCCCAAGAAGTGGCAGCACCGCGTCGAAATCCTGATCCATTTGCTGGTCGGCAGCTTCGGTGTCTTGATGGTCTACGGCGGCTGGATCTGGATGGTCGCCAAGTGGAACGAAAAGAAGCCGATGCTGCCCATCACCGACGGCATCGACTACCTGCCGGTGGTCATCGCCGGCGCGCTGATCGTGCTCTTTTCGATCGAGCACATCGTCGCGCTGCTGCGCGGCAGGGTCGTTGAGCCAGCATGGAACTGACGACGAACCGCTTCGAGTCAGTTCCCGCCCCAAGGGCCACGAAGGAGCCCGTGCCGGGCTCCGGGGGCAGGAGCGAAGCGACGTGGGGGCCAACATGGAACTGACCGTCCTTGCGATCACCTTCACGCTGCTGCTGCTCATCGGCGTGCCGGTCGCTTTTGCGATCGGGCTGTCGTCGGTGTTGACGATCGTCGTCGCCGGCTTGCCGGTTGCGGTGGTGTTCCAGAAGATGGTCGGCGGGATGCAGGTCTTCAGCTTCCTGGCGATCCCGTTTTTTGTCTTCGCCGGTGAGTTGATGCTCTACGGCGGCATTGCCGAGCGCATCGTGCGTTTTGCCAACAGCCTCGTCGGCCATGTCCGCGGCGGCCTGGGCATGAGCAACGTGCTCGGCTGCACGATCTTCGGCGGCATTGCCGGCTCGCCGCTGGCCGATGTCTCGGCGATCGGCTCGGTGATGATCCCGCTGATGAAAAAAGACGGCTACGACGCCGACTACGCGGTCAACGTCACGACGCATGCGGCACTCGTCGGCGCGATCATGCCGACCTCGCACAACCTGATCATCTACACCCTGGCCACCGCCGGCATCGCGTCGGTCAGCCCGTTGAGCCTGATGCTCGCCGGCATCGTGCCCGCCGTGATCCTGACCCTGTGCAACCTCGGCGCCGCCTACTGGGTGGCGGTCAAACGTGGCTACCCGGTGCGCCCGGGCGGCTTTGCCGGCTGGCCCGCGGTGTTGACTGCCTTTGTCGCGTCGGTGCCTGGTCTGCTGGTCGTCGTGATCATCCTCGGCGGCATTTTGTCGGGCGCTTTCACCGCCACCGAATCGGCGTCGATCGCGGTTGCGTGGGCGCTGCTGGTCACGGTGTTTGTCTACCGCTCGATGAGCTGGCACAACTTTCTCAAGGCCTGCGCCAAGGCCTGCAAGACCACCGGTGTGGTGCTGCTGCTGATCGGCATCTCGGCGGCCTTCGGGTATTTCATGGCGCTGTATGAAGTGCCGCAAAAAACCGGCGAGTTGATGAAAGCGGTGAGCAACGAACCCTGGGTCATCTTTTTGATGATCAACCTGCTGCTCTTTGTGCTCGGCACCTTTCTCGACATGGCCGCGACGATCCTGATCTGCACCCCGATCTTCCTGCCGATCGCGATGTCGTTTGGCATGGACCCGGTGCAGTTTGGCATCATCATGCTCATCAACTGCGCGCTCGGGCTGAATACGCCGCCGGTCGGCACGGTGCAGTTTGTCGGCTGCGCGATCGGTGGCATCTCTGTCGGCCAGGTGATGAAATCGATCCTGCCGTTTTACAGCGCGCTGATCGCCGCGCTGATGCTCGTCACCTATGTACCAGCGTTTTCACTCTGGCTGCCGGGGCTCTTCAAATGACCACCTTGCCGCAGATGCCTAACTTTGCACCCAACCTGCGCTATCCGGACCCGCGCATCGAGGTCCTCGACGATCGTTTCCTGCCGCTGCGTCTGTTGTCGGGCACCGTCGAGCAGTTGGCCACGGGTTTTTATTGGGCCGAAGGGCCGGTCTGGTTTGGCGACGGCCGTTACCTGCTCTTCAGCGATATCCCGAACAACCGCATCCTGCGCTGGGACGACACCTCAGGCGCCTTGAGTGACTTCCGCAAACCATCCAACCACGCCAACGGCCTGGCGCGCGACCGCCAGGGCCGGCTGCTCGCCTGCGAACATGGCACGCGGCGCGTCACGCGCACCGAATACGACGGCCGCATCACCGTGCTCGCCGACCACTACCGCGGCAAACGGCTGAATTCGCCCAACGATATCGTCTGCCACAGCGACGGCAGCGTCTGGTTCACCGACCCGACCTTCGGCATCCTCGGCTGGTGGGAAGGCGAACCCGCGACACCCGAGCTGCCGCACGGCGTCTACCGCATCGACGGCCAGAGCGGCGAGTTGAAGATGCTGCTCGACGACCTGCTCGGCAGCAACGGCCTGGCCTTTTCGCCCGACGAAAAAATCCTCTACGTCGTCGAGAGCCGGGCCGCGCCGACACGCAAGGTCTGGGCCTACGATGTCAGCGACGGTGCGCTCGACAACAAGCGCCTCGCGCTCGATGCCAACGGACCCGGCGCCTTCGACGGCATGGCCGTCGATATGCAGGGCAACCAGTGGTGCGGCTTCGGCAGCAATGGCGCACGCGACGCCGACCCGGCGCAGCTTGATGGCGTGCGCGTCTTCGCCGCCGACGGCACGCCGCTGGCCCACATCCACCTGCCCGAGCGCTGCGCGAATGTCTGCTTCGGCGGCGCCAACAACAACCGCCTGTTCATGGCCAGCAGCCATTCTTTGTACGCGCTGTATGTCAATACACGCGGCGCAGTGGGTTAGCCCACGGTGAGCCCACGCCTGGCCCACTAGACTGCGCAGACTTCAACTCGGCGGAGGTCTGGCGATGGGCTGGTTCTCGAAAAAAGACGACGGCTTCTTTCTGTCGACGGTGGTGCCCAACGGCGAAGGCGCACGGGTCGGCAGCTACCTCGGCATCGTCAACGGCGAAGCGATCATCGGCGCGAATATCTTTCGCGACCTGTTTTCGTCAGTGCGCGATGTTGTCGGCGGCCGCGCCGGCGGTTACGAGCGCGCGCTGTCAGGCGCGCGTGACGCCGCACTCGAAGACATGATGGCCGCGGCCCGCGAACTCGGCGCCGACGGCATCGTCGGCATCGATTTCGACTACGAAGTGCTTGGCGAAGCCAACGGCATGATGATGGTCGCGGTCAGCGGGACGGCGGTGAAGATGGTGTGAATCCGGCGTGCCACGCCACTCTTGGCGAACGACCGAGCCCAGGGCCTTAGTGCGCCGGGGCGTCTTGAAAGTCGCAGCCCAACGCCTTGGCCAAGAGGTGCAGTCTTTTGTCGCGCGTCCAGAGTCTGGCCCCTTCAGTGAGTGCCACCGACGCCAGCAGATGAACATCGACATACCCGATGCCCTTGCCATTCAGGGTGTGGCGTTCGACAAATTCCAGGACTTCGGCACCCTCGGCCACGGCAGCAGCCGGCAAATCCTGCAGCAGCTCCAGGATCGACGTGCGATTGCGCAGACTACTGCAAGCGATCTCGCCGACCACAAACGGATGCATGACGACGTTGGCTCGTTCAAGCAGATCCACAAGCTGCGCGTCGCCGACGCGAAGGTGATCGACCCACACTGACGTGTCGACCAGAATCAATTCGGGCTCGCCTGGCGTCTGCGCGGCGCGGACGTCAGTTTGGGCTGCGACCCTCCGAGCCGGGCAAGACGCCGAGCGCTTTCACGTTCGATGAGCGCTCTCAATCCCTCGCTCACGATGGCGGTGCGATCCATCGGACCGGCCAGTTTGGTGGCTTTCGCGAGCAACTCGTCGTCGATATTGATTGTCGTGCGCATATTCCGGGCTCCGGGAACGATCGTGAAATCTAGCATCATTTGATGACTATTCAGGCGCTGCACGGGCGGGGCGGATCCCTCAATGGCACGGCAACTTGGTCGGCACCGCAGTCTGGATGCGGTGAATGTCATCGCAATCGCCGCGGCGGGCGCGAAGTCGGCGACCGCGGCATGATGTCGGTCCCGTTCAGCGGGGCGGCGGTGAAGATGGGGTGAGGGTGAGCAAGCCATCGGGATCGCCGGGCGATCGAACGAGGCGAGTCACTTGGTCAACTCGACCGATCTCATTGCGTTCGGTCGGACTTGTCGCGGAACGGCCGGAACGACCCTTCGGCGACATCGGATCTGCTGAACTCGTTGCCCCAGAGCTGCCAGTCGGACCCGCACATAGGCACCCGTTGGCGGCTACTGAGCGGAAAACACACGTTCGCGTGCAGCATCCTCGCGCAGGGCTTCCTGATGTTGCGCTGCGCAGAGTGCGGGCACGACAGGCTGCTGGCGTTCCGCTGAACGCGCCACGGTATCTGGCCGACATTCGCTGCGCGCCGGTCTGGCTTAGCCGCTGAATTGCCGGCGGGTAACGAATTCGGACGGGGCGCTCGCTCCGCAAATCAAAGTCACCTTGGCGCCCATTCGATGAGGCTCACCGCGTTCAAGAATGGGCTCAGGGCCGGATTTGCCAGACTCGCTTCCTGGGTCAGTGCCAGGTTCAATGTCAGCGCGACGCTGATGCGCTGCTCCGGGCAGTAGTACACGCCCACGCCCCAGAAGCCCTCGTGCCCCCAGCAGGCCGCATCGCCAGCCCTCCGCAGGAAGAGGCCTCGGCCGAGGCCGCTGCCCGCGGCGAATTCAGTCTGCATCGACGCCAGCGACTGCGGCTGCAGCACGCGGCCTTCGAACAGCGCGCGCATGAAGCGCGTCAAGTCGCCCACGGTCGATACCAAGCCGCCACCGCCGTAGGTGTCCGCGCTCGGATCGAGGCCGCGCAGGTCCAGGCCGGAATCCGAGTACGCGTGGGCAAACCCTGCCGGCAAGGGCGGAGCAGCTTCATCGGTTTCCCACCACGTGAGGAGCATGCCCAGGCGCTCGAGGCCCAACAGGCTGCGCACGGCCGCGCCCAGGCTCGTGCCCATCTTCTGTTCGATGACTTCACCGAGCAGGATGTAGCCGGTGTCCGAGTACTCGAATGTCTGGCCCGGTTCACCGACCCTGGGGAAGCGATCGAGTGCGAACAGCACCTGCTCACGCCGCGTCCAGCGGTGCCCGGGGTCGGAGAGCACCGCAGCTTGGTACTGCTGCGTGTCGTGGTTGGGGATACCCGAAGAGTGGGCCAGCAATTGCGCCACCGTGATGCTGCCGGACGCATAGCCGCGTTCGCGCAGCGCGGACGTGGTGTCCGGCAGCAGATGGCTGGCGATCGGATCGTCGAGGCCGATGCGACCGAGTTCGACCAACCGATGGGTTGCCGCCGAGGTGAAGATCTTGGTGACCGAAGCGATGCGAAACACCGTGTCCGCACCGGCCGGAGCCCGGCTCGTGCGATCGACGACACCCGCCGCACCCGGCCAGCTCAGCGCGCTGGCGGGGCTGTCGATCTGCGCGATCACGCTGGGGATCAAGGGTTGGGCTTGGATTACGTTTTCGATGCCGGCTTGCAACGCCTGCTTGGTTGCCGCGATGGAGTCCAGCGTGACGAAGCGCAAGGAATCTGCACTGTCCACGCACGAAGTGTTGGATGCGGAGTCCGGGTTGTCGAGAAAGGCGGCTGCCAACGTCAGCATGCAGGGGTCGCTCTCGAGCAGGGCGTGGCCACGGCCGGGGAAGACCACCTTGCGGCCGCGCCTGAGATCGGCAAGCAGGATGTCAGCGCTGGTGGCCGGCGTGGAGCCATCGAACTGACCCACCGTGATCAGCGACGGGATTTCGCTGCGCAGAGGGCGCAGGATATCCGTGGACAGACGCACTCCCTCGGTCCATAGCGGACAGGTGCGAGCCTGCAGACCCAGTCCGTTCTTGGCGATAAGGCGGCGCACGGCGTCCGGCCAACCTGCGCCTTGCGGGGGCACTTCGGCGCTGGCGGGTGTGGTCAGGCCACCATCGTCAGTGCAGGTCACCGTGTAGAACATGCCTTCGGGGTTGATGGCAAGGATGAGGTTCGATAGGAACGGTAAGACGGCATCGGCCGCCATCAGATCGCCCTGCGCCACGCGCTCCATGAACAGCGGCACTGAGCCGTAGGGCGCCAGCGGCACCGCGAGCGCGGCACGCAGCACGTTGAGCACCTCGTGCCCGCGAACCCGCGTGCCACCGATCACTTCGGGGTTGGTTTCGAGGCGCTCGATTGCCGCGGCGAACCGCGCCTTGAGCTGGGGGTAGGCGAGCGCGCAGTCGGGCTGCGCCTGGCACGCGTCCAGCACGGCGCTCAGGGCGTCCAGCACGCCGGCGCCATAGAGTTCGCGCTCCTGCAGCGGAAACGGTCCATCGAGCACCGCGCTGCGCACGCCCTTCGGCGCATCGCGCATGTAGGCCAGCGCTAGTTTCGATCCGTACGATGAACCGACCAGGTTCCACTGCGTGAAGTTCCGCCTGGCCCCAAGCATCACACGCAGGTCTTCCATGTCGCGTGCGATCGCCTTCGTCGTGTAGCTGCCGAGCTTCACCCCCGCGGCCGCGAGCCGGTCCCGGCAGGATTTGGCCGCGGTCAGCACGGCGTCTTCGGATGCGAAGCGCTCGCCGCCGGCGAAGTCCAGGGCCAGCTCGCTGCAGTCGAGGCTCGTCGGTGTGGTGAGGTCGGTGCCGCGCTGGGTGATCACGATCACGTCGCGCCGCTGTCGCAGCGGGAACTGTTCCAGCGCCTCTGCAGGCATCTCGGCCACAGTGCGCAGCGGGCTCGGCCCGGGGCCACCGGTGAAGACCACCACCGGATCGCGCGCCGGCAGCGGCGCTTTCGCGGGAAGGATGGCGAACGGCAGGCCGATCAATCGGCTGGCTTGGTCGGCCCGCTCCTCGGGTACCGTGAGCGTGCCGCATATCGCCGTCGCGTCGGCAATCGTCACGGCACACGGGCCAAAGCTAAGAGTCGAGCGAGCGTCGACCCCGGGTTTGTCGTCGTTGGACGATCCACCGCAGGCGGCGAGCAGCGAGGCGGCGAGCAATGCGCCGAAGGTGGCGATACGCAGGTCAACTCGAGGAGACCCACCCTGCGAGACTCCTCCCTGGCGTCCGGCACGGTCCGTGGACTGTGCGGCCCGGGCGCCGGAGAAAGTTGCCGCCATTTCGGAGGCCGCGGGGATGGAGTTGGCGAAGCGCTTCATGTGGATTCCTCGTTCCGGTGTTCGATGACGTGGGCAGGCTGCCGAGTGACGAATGGGGCAGTGCGTGTTGGCACTTTCGTCAGTGACCTTGAATTGAATCCAAAGGGCGCATGAAGGTCAGATGAAGACCGGCTTCATGAATTCTTTAGCCGGCTGCGTTCCAATACAGCGTCATGAACATCCTGCTGGTCGAAGACGATCCAGAACTCGGCAGCGGCGTGCGCATCGCGCTGGTCGACCAAGGGTTCATGGTCGTGTGGGTGCGTCGGCTCGACGAAGCCACGCACGAACTAGAAGACAGCCTCACCGACCTCGTGCTGCTTGACCTCGGGCTGCCCGACGGTGACGGCCTGGGCCTGCTGAAGCGATTGCGCCGCGACCGCAAGACGCTGCCGGTGATGGTGCTGACCGCTCGGGATGGACTCGACGATCGCCTGGCCGGCCTGGACGGCGGCGCCGACGACTACCTGGTCAAGCCCTTTGCGCTGGCCGAGTTGCTGTCGCGTGTGCGTGCCCTTGCCCGGCGCAGTTTCGGATTCGATGGCGAGGCCCTGGAACTGCGGGGCCTGGTGCTGCACGAAGCCACGATGCGGGTCACTGTCGATGGCGCCGCCGTCGAACTCTCGCGCAGCGAGTTCCTCCTTCTGTGCACGCTCGTCAAACGCGCCGACCGAATCGTCACGCGGCGCGTGCTGGAGGAACAGGTCTTGCCCGGCGGCTTGAACAACGAAAGCAATGTGCTGGACGTGCACATTTCCAACCTGCGCCGGAAGATTGGCGACGGCTATGTGCGTACTGTGCGTGGCGTGGGTTACGTGATCGACCGCGTCGCCGCTGCGCGCGGGGCCCGGACGTGACCAGTCGCGTGCGGCGCTGGCTGCGACCCTCGCTGGTGCGCCGGCTGGTCGTTGCGCAGGTCGCCACGGCTTCGCTGTTGTGGTTGGCCTTGGCAGTCTACGTGGCTCACGACATCTCGATCGAGTCGAGCGAAGGCGATCTGGCGCAAATGCGCCTGGGTGCCGCGATGGTTCTGCCGCTGGCCCAGGCGCTGGAGGCACAACCGGAACTGCTGCGCGAAACCGTGCAGCGCGTCGATGCGTACCAGCGCGCGAACATCACGCACATCGAAGGGCAATCGATGCTGCAACTGCCGCGCATCTACCTCTGGCGCGATGGGAGGCTGGTGTATCGAAGCGCAGATGCGAAGGCGGAACTCCGGGTCGAGCGCACTGGCGTGCTCTTCGAAGTGTCTGTCGATGGCCTAGCCTGGCGTGCGTACGCCGAGGACTCCCCAGACGGCCGCACCCGATTTGCGGCGATGACGCCCGCCTCGCCCGAGGCTTCAGGGCTGACGCCCTGGTCGCGCGGCTGGCTGGTGCTGCCGCTGCTCGTCTCCTTGCCGCTGCTGGGGATACCGGCCTGGCTTTCAGTGCGCTTCGCCCTTCGCCCTTGGGCACGACTGTCGCACGAGATTGCGACGCGTGGCGCCGACGACCTGTCTCCGCTTCGCTTCGCCCCGCGCCATCGTGAGCTGACGCCACTCAGCCACGCGGTCGATCAGCTGCTGGCGCGCCTGCGGCAAGTGCGCGAGCGGGAGCGCCATTTCATCGCTGACGCGGCGCACGAGCTGCGAACCCCGATCGCGGCCATACAGGTCAATGCCGAAGCCCTTCACAAGCGCAATCTTCAAGTCGAGGACCGGGAACTGCTCGACGGGTTGCTGAGAAGCAATGCGCGCGCTGGCCACCTGGTGGTGCAACTGCTTGCGCTGGCGCGAAGCGATGCGGCACCGCCAAGGCGCGCGCCGAGCGTTGTCGACATGACGACCTTGGCTCAGGATGCGCTGGCGTCCCTGGGAGCAGTGGCGCACGTCAAGGGCGTGGAGCTTGATCTGGAGTCCCAGCCGGGCTCGCTGGTGCACGGCGACGAAGAGGCCTTGCGCATGCTGGTCGACAACCTCATCGGCAACGCAGTGAAGTACTCGCCGTCCGGCAGCACGGTGCGCGTGCGTGTCATCGGCGAACCCGGTGTCGTGCAACTGCAGATCGTCGATGAAGGTCCAGGGATCGCACCCGAGCTGCGCGCTCGGGTGTTCGAGCGCTTCTACCGCGCGCCAGGTCAAGACCGATCTGGAAGCGGTCTTGGTCTGTCCATCGCCAAGGCTGTGGCAGACCGACATGGCGCAATCGTTGACCTGGCCGATGCGCCTGCTGCGGCAGGCCTGATGGTCCGGGTTCGGCTTGCAGCGTGGACGCAGTCCAAGACCGGCGGTAACCAAGCAGACCGCTGAGGAGGAAGGGAAGTGCATGAGTCGGCCATTCAACGGCGTTCCGCGCCGGCTGCTCGGCGCGAAAGGAGCCCTTGACAACCGCAATCGCGAAACATCGTAGCTACGATCGACTCGGCGCAACACACGGCAGACAGTCTCAACCCAGAAGCGCTGCTTGACCGTCTCAGATCGATGAGAGATGGGATTCCAAGAAGCTGCCCTTGCCAAGCGGCAGAAAGTGGTCGACAGCCGACCGAACGCTGCAGCCGCACGCCGTCATCTCAAGCTCAAGTCGCAGCTCTTGACATCCCGAACGAGTCAAGGAAGTCGCAGCTGCAGGCCAGGGCGGGGCCACCGACGAACCCGGCCCGCCCGCCTGACCCAGCCGGCATCACCGCATGCCCGCCCTTCAAGTCCAGCGCCTTGACCAGGCCCGAATGATCGAGCCCGGCCATGCCGTTGGCAGCACAAACCTGCATCAACTGCGCGGCGCCCGCGGTCTGGGGCAGGCTCACGCCCAACGCGCGCAGACCGGCACCGGTGAAGCCGCCACCGCCGCCACCCACCGAGTTGCCCTCGGCGGTAAAACCCTGGATCACCGACAACGCCTGGATCAGCTCCTGCACCGAAGTCGCGCCAGTGCGCTCGATATCCTCGCGCTTGATGACCTGCACCGGCAGCGCGCCTTCGGCCTGGATGCGCTTGATTGCCGAGCCAGTGATCTCGATGCGCTGGGTGCTGTCCTGCGCCAGCGCCGGCAGCGCCGCCGCGAGCAGGGCGCAGAGTGCTGTCTTCGGCAGCGGGACAGGGCTTGTCATGGGCACCTCGTTGTCCGATCGGGGGGTGCCTGAAACCTTAAGGGGGCGGGTCGGCGATTTGGAGCAGCGATTGCACCAATGCAGCGCGAGCGCTCTTGGGGCCCAGCGGCCGGAACCGATTGAACCGCCACGGTCAGGGCGGTGCACAATCACATTCCTACTCGTCGGTAGTTTGCGCTACGATTGAGAATACCGGCGCCTTGGCCCTGGCCAGATACCGACCCCGCCCGCACCCATGACCGCATCCACCCCTGTCGAATCCATCGAGACGAGCCGCCCGGCGCTGGCGGGGGTGCGCGTGATCGAACTCGGGACCTTCATCTCCGGGCCCTTCGCGGCCACGCTGCTGGCCGA